>JABMMO010000011.1 GCA_013205455.1 Actinomycetota bacterium | reverse complement strand
CCAACTGCCAGGTTGTAACCGCACCGGTACTAGAAAATCTCGTGCGCCTTCCGGAGTTGAGCGCGTTAGATAGGGCGTTTCAATTTCGAGAAAATCACTTTCGGTCATAACTGTTCGAATTACAGAAGTAACTTTGGAGCGTACCCGCAAATTGTGAGCTGGTCCTTCGCGTCGCAAATCTAGATACCGATACTTCAGCCGTACTTCTTCGCTGATATTAGAAGTGTCTCCGCTATCGACTGGAAATGGCAATGGTGCTGCCTCCGATAACACGGTTAACTCTTTGCAAATAACTTCGATAGCACCCGTTGGAATTGCGTTGTTTTCGTTACCGTTAGGCCGAGCGACAACTTCACCAACAATTAAGACGCACCATTCAGCGCGGAGCGCGCCAGCGACAGATTCATCTGAGATAACTACTTGCACAGCGCCAGTGGCATCTCTTAAATCTATAAATGCCACGCCACCGTGATCGCGGCGCCGAGCAACCCAACCCGCCAATTTTATCTCGCCGCCAATATGCGAAGGGCGAATATCCCCGGCGTTATGAGTGCGTAACACGTTGCTCCTGAACCTTTATATTACTTTAATAATGCAGAATTGATGGTGCTAAGAGTAACCGAAGCGGCAACACCAGTTTCCATATTTTTCAATTCCCCAACCCCGGAAGATAACTCAGAGTCACCGATCACCAACGCATATTTAGCACCACTTTTATCAGCGCCTTTCATGGCACCTTTTAACGCGCGGTCACCGTAAGCGCAATCTACAATTGCGCCACCTTTTCGCAAGCCATCTATCAATTTAATGGCAAAACTCTTAGCGTTCTCCCCTAGCGGTATCACAAAAAGATCTGGACGAGAAGTTTTAGTTAAATCAATGCCTTCTGCTTCGCACGCCAAAAGCGTTCGATCTATACCAAGTCCAAATCCGATTCCAGAAAGATTTTGACCGCCAATGGATTCCATCAAGCCGTCGTAACGGCCGCCGCCACCAATACCAGATTGTGCGCCTAATAATTCATGGACGAATTCAAATGCAGTTCCGGTGTAATAATCTAACCCGCGCACCATTCGAGGATTAAGCGTGTAAGCGATTCCTAAAACATCTAAATATTCTTTCACTTTAGCAAAATGCGCAGCGCTCTCTTTAGTTAGATAATCGATTAATAACGGGGCGTTAACCATCATCGCAATGATCGGAGCGCGCTTATCATCGAAGATTCGTAGCGGGTTTAATTTAACGCGCTCTCTTGTTGCTTCATCTAGATCTAACTTGGCAATAAATACCACCAGATCTTTGCGGTGCGCGCTTCGCGAAGCGGCATCACCAAGAGAAGTAATATCCAATCTAAACTTTCGCAAACCTAAGTTCTGATAACCGGCGCTAGCTATCGCAATAACTTCGGCATCAATTGCGGGATCATCCAACCCAATCGCTTCAATTCCAACTTGATAAAACTGACGGTAGCGACCCGCTTGTGGCCGTTCCGCGCGGAAATAAGGCCCGGAGTACCAAACTTTTACTGGTAATTGGCCGCGATCTAATCCATGTTCAATTACTGCACGCATAACACCAGCAGTACCTTCTGGTCTAAGCGTGATTGATCGGCCGCCTCGATCTTCAAATGTGTACATTTCTTTACTGACAACATCAGTAGATTCACCAACGCCGCGAGTGAATAATTCAGTATCTTCAAAAATCGGCAGTTCGAGTAATTTATAACCAGCCAATTTTGCGGGCTTAATCAATTCGCGGCGGACCGTTTCAAAAGCAATGGAACGATCTGGAAAATATTCGCTAACGCCCTTTGGGGCTTGGAATTTCATCGAACACCTACCGTTAGATTTTTCAGATAAGGGTTGCTCTTTCGCTCTCGCGCAATCGTGGTTTCGGGCCCATGTCCAGGTAAAACTCTGATTTCATCAGGAAGCGTAATAATTTTTTCTTGTAACGTTTTTGTCATATCGGTCATGGATCCCGTTGGTAAATCAGTTCTACCAATCGATCCCGCAAACAGCACATCACCAGTTACTGCAATTTTATCGTTAACCATGAAAATAACTGATCCGCGAGTGTGGCCCGGAGCGTGCACAATTTTGATGGATAGACCCGCGATGGCGAGCACTTCATTGCTCTTAACCTCTTTGACATTTCCAGGTTCGTGAAAAGATTCGCGTCCAGTTTCGCTCGCTAACATAGACAATAGCGTGGCAGATTCTGCACTTAGCGCACGTTCCGGATAAGTCAACAATTCCCGATCGCTCGAATGGATATAAGTAATGTATTTATTCGCGGCGCCACCACTCTCAACTGAAGTCGCCATCGGAACTACTGAAAAAGTATGGTCTAGGTGTCCGTGCGTTAATAAAGTTGCTACTGGTTTCAATTTATATTTATCTACAATTTCATAAATTTCGTTTGTTAAATCGGGAATAGCAATACCAGGATCAACAATCACGCACTCTTCATTCTTACCCGTGGCTAAAATCCAACAATTTGTGCCATAAAAGGGTGCGGCTACTGATTCAACTAACATTTCACCCCTCCGATTCATGCTTTTGCATCGATCAACTACGCTGCTCCGCGCTCAGCCAGCGCAAATTGGTCCACCTTTTACTCAACTAGGGGTTCAGGGTACCTTTACCCTCTGCTGCAACGCTTGATTTACTCCCCAAATGGAGTGTGAAACTGGCGAGGCCGCAAAAATAAAAGCTAAACGACAACCGCCCAACACAACAACAGAGCGTAAATCGTGCAAACGATAATCGCGCAAGGGAAAGCAGGTTCCGGATGGATACCGCATCAAATCAAGCAATCATCAATTCACCAGCCGCAGCGCTAGTCGGAGATCCGGCTAAATATGGTCGGGTGGCCGCCGATGGCACAGTCTTTGTAATTACTGGCGATGGCGAAAAAGCAGTTGGTTCATATCCTGGCAAAACACCTGAAGAAGCCCTTGCATACTTTGTAAGAAAATTTGAAGCCCTTGCTTCCGAAGTTGCGCTTTTAGCCGCTCGTATTAAAAGCGGTGCGATGGTCCCCTCGGACGCGCTTGCCGCAGTAACTAAATTAAGACAACAAGTTGAAAACCTTAATGGTGTGGGAAATCTTGCAGCGCTTAAATTATCAGTTGAACAAATTCCAAATTTAATCGAAGAACATAAAAATATTTTTGAAGCGCGCAAAGCTGCTGAAGCCGCGGCAAAGGCGGTCAAACGCGCGGAAGGCCAGGCAATCAAGGAGAAACTTGTAGCGGAAGCCGAAATGCATGCGCTCTCCGAAAATTGGAAACTTACCAGCGAGCGTTTGAAAACCCTGCTAGACGAATGGAAGAAAGCACCGCGTTTAGATAAGAAAGCCGATGCTGATCTTTGGAAACGATTCTCAACATCTCGAAATAAATTTGATAAACGTCGTCGTACTCATTTTGCAACTTTGTTACAAGCCCAATCTGCAGTCAAATCTGCGAAAGAAGTAATAGTTTCCGAAGCTGAATCGCTAGCCAATTCCCGAGATTGGGTTGCAACTGCGCGGCGTTATAAAGCGCTAATGGACCAATGGAAACTCTCGGGTCGTGGCAAAAAAACCGACGATGCAAAGCTTTGGGCAAGATTCAAAGCTGCGCAAGATACTTTCTTCGCTGCAAAAAATACTGACTTAGAAAAACGCCAAGGTACTATGAGTGAAAACTTAGCCAAGCGTGATGCGCTGATTTTGGAGATTGAAGCTGTACTTCCAATTACCAATTTGGATGAAACCCGCCGTAAATTCCGTGATCTCCAGAGTCAATGGAGCAAAATCGGTATGACTGAGCGGAGCAAACGGGCTGCCTTTGATAAACGATTCGGAATTGTCGAAACTGCAATCAAGGAGGCCGAAGCGGAGAAATGGCGCAAGAGCGATCCAACTGCAAAAGCTCGCGCTAACGATGTTGTTTCGCAATTGTCTGCTGCTGTTGCAAATTATGAGGCCCAAGCTGTCAAAGCCGAAGCTGCTGGTAACGCCAAAAAAGCGAGCGAACTTCGCGAAGCAGCTGCTGCGCGCCGAAATTGGTTATCAGAAGCTGAAAAAGGGTTATCCGAATTTACTAATTAATTATTAGTAACACGTGATACATCGTAAACACCTTCAATATTTCGCACCGCGCTCAAAATCGCATCAAGGTGGGAAGCATCTGCCATCTCAAATGAGAACCTTGAAATCGCAACTCGATCTCTAGAAGTACTAACCGCAGCGCTCAAAATATTTACCTGTTGATCCGATAACGTTCTGGTTACATCCGATAGCAACCGGGATCGATCTAAAGCTTCAACTTGAATATTTACTAAATAGATACTCTTTGCATTCGGATCCCATTTAACCCCGACCATGCGATCACCTTGATTGAGTTCTAAATCTGCGACATTTATACAATCAACCCGATGGATTGAAACACCACTTCCTTTTGTTATGAAGCCCGTAATCGCATCGCCGGGAACTGGCGTACAGCAACGTGCTAATTTAATTAGTACCTCCCCAACACCTTCAACAATTACCCCCGATGCACTTCGTTTTGGTGCATGAATTGTGGCGCCACTTATCAAATTTTCCACGGCTGGTTCTTCATGGGTGTCATCCAAACCAAGTGCTGTTACCAATTTTTCAATTATTGAAACTGATGAAACATGGCCATCACCAACAGCTGCATAAAGTGACTCAATATCGGAATAGCGAAGTTCATGTGCCAGCTCTAATAGCGCATGACCTGCAAGAATTTTTTGCAACGGCAAGCCCGCTTTTCGCATTTGGCGCGCTATTGATTCTTTACCGGCATCAATGGCTTCTTCGCGTCGTTCCTTGCTGAACCATGCTTTGATCTTTGAGCGAGCTCTTGGGGATTTTGCGAACGCTAGCCAATCTCTGTTCGGACCAGAAGTTTCGCTTTTATTCAAAACTATTTCTATTACATCGCCATTAGCTAATGGCGCAGCTAGAGCGACCAGTTTTCCATTCACTTTTGCGCCGACACAATGATTTCCGACTTCAGTATGCACCGCATAAGCAAAATCGACTGGGGTAGACCCTTCCGGTAATGCAATCACGCTGCCTTTAGGTGTAAAGACAAAAACTTCTGGAGTTCTTAAGTCATAACGCAGCGCATCTAAAAATTCATTAACATCCGATGTTTCTTGTTGCCATTCATGTAATTGTTTTAACCAGAGCATATCTGGGCTAGCAACCTCGCTCTTATTTTTCTTACCAAGTTTATATTTCCAATGCGCCGCTATTCCATATTCCGCGCGAGCATGCATATCTTCAGTTCGGATTTGAATTTCAACGGCTTTGCCGTTCGGTCCAATAACTGTGGTGTGTAATGATTGGTATAGGTTGAACTTGGGCATCGCTATGTAATCTTTAAATCGTCCAGGTACTGGACTCCAACGCGCATGTACAGCGCCGAGTACCGCGTAACAATCCCGAACATCTTCAACTAACACGCGAATTCCAACCAGATCATAAATATCGTTGAAATCACGACCTCGGACCACCATTTTTTGATAAACGCTATAAAGATGTTTTTGTCGGCCAGTTACTTCACCTTTAATTTTTTCAGTTTTTAGATCCGCTTTCAAAGTATCTACAAACTCTTCAGTCAACTTTGTCCGAGACGGTGAGCGTTCGATCACTAACCGATCAATCTCTTCGTATTTTTTAGGTTCTAAAGTTTTGAAAGATAGATCTTCTAACTCCCATTTAATCGCGTTCATACCTAATCGATTGGCTAACGGAGCATAGATATCAATTGTTTCACGCGCTTTACGTTGCGCCGACTCAATTGAAACGTATTGCCATGTCCGAGCGTTATGTAAACGATCGCAAAGTTTTATGACAAGCACACGAATGTCGCGCGACATCGCAACAACCATTTTTCTTACGGTTTCCGCCTCAGCGTCTGGACCGTAACTTAATTTATCCAACTTAGTAACGCCATCAACTAATCCAGCTACTTCATCCCCGAAATCGCGTTTTACCTCGGCGAGTGAATAAGGTGTATCTTCAACGGTATCGTGCAATAACGCAGCCGCAATCGTTGGAATATCTAGGCCGAGTTCGGCAAGTATCTCGGCCACCGCAACTGGATGGGTAATGTAGGGATCGCCAGATTTACGTAACTGCCCAGTGTGTGCAGTTTCCGCAGTTGTGAAAGCTTTTTCAAGTAGTGCAACTTCCGCTTTACTCGCACGCTCTAGCAACTTATCCGTAATCCTAGAAATCATTGCGCTCATATTTGCAACTTAACGTTAGCGGCGGTGCTTGCGTTTCCGTTTTGGCTGGTTACGTGGGCCTCTTGGTCGGTCATCATTTGCCGCAGCTACCGATCTTTCATCCGAATTGGAAGTTGTTGTACTTTGAGAAATTGAAGATGCGCTAGCGCCACCGCGAGCTGCTACTCGTTTTCTAAGTGCCTGCATTGCTGGCTCACGTTCGCGTAGTGCTGCTAAAAATGGTGTCGCAATGAAGATTGAGGAATAAGTTCCAGTTGCCAGACCAATAAATAACGCTAACGATAAATCTTTCAGCGTGCCGGCTCCGAGTAGGCCAGCTCCGACAAAGAGAATTGAACCAACCGGAAGTAACGCAACTAAAGAAGTATTAAATGAACGAACTAAAGTTTGGTTAACCGCAAGATTTGCTGCTTGCGAATATGTCATTTTCCCGGAACTCGTGACAGATTTAGTGTTCTCTCGTACTTTATCGAAAACCACCACAGTGTCGTAGAGTGAATATCCCAGAATTGTTAAGAAACCAATCACAGTTGCGGGCGTTACATCAAAACCTACGAGCGCATAAATTCCAACTGTTATGAAAACGTCATGGATTACCGCAACGATGGCCGCAATCGCCATCTTTGGCTCGAAAGCCAACGCTAGATAGAGCATTACAACAATTATGAATGCAATCAATCCATATAGCGCTTTCCGAGTGATCTCTTTACCCCAAGATGGTCCCACGCTTTGAGTATCGATTGATTCAACTGTTACGCCGAATTTAGCAGCGAGTGCATCTTGAATTGCATTAGATTCCAATATAGATAACGCCCCGGTTTGTACTTGGACTTTATCGCTACCAATTTTTTGTACTATTACTTCAGAAACCAAACCAGTCGAAGTGACCGCGGCACGAGCAGCTTCTACGGTGACGCTAGAGTCCGTTACCCGAAACGAGGATCCACCCTTAAATTCAATACCTAATTTCAAGCCTTGCACACTTAGCGCAAAGAGAGAAGCAATAATTAAAATTCCCGAGATTGCATACCAACGACGACGCTTCCCAATAAAGTCGATGGATTTTTCACCACGGTAAAGTCGTCCGCCAATGCCTGCGAGTGATGACATAACGATTACTCCCCTACTTTTGCGGTTGAAGTTTTAGGTGCTATTCCCAAGCTCTTTTGGGAGAATCCGCTAATCGCTGATCCACTATTGAAGAATTTGCGAGAAGCCATAATTGTCACCAATGGTTTTGTGAAGAAGAAAACCACAACTAAATCAACCAGCGTGGTTAATCCAAGAGTAAATGCGAAACCACGTACGCCACCAACTGCGAAGAAATAGAGGAGCGCTGCAGCAATCAACGAAACTAAATCCGCCACAATAATGGTGCGCCGCGCTCTTAACCAGCCACTTTCAACCGCGGAACGGAGCGTACGACCTTCCCGAACTTCATCACGTAACCGTTCAAAATAAACAATAAAGGAGTCAGCGGTAATACCAATCGCTACGATTGCGCCTGCAATACCCGCGAGTGTTAACGTGAAACCAATCCATTGACCAAGTAATAAGAATAGAACATAGACCAACGCTGCAGCTATCCCGAGTGAACCAACTGAGACTAAACCTAAACCGCGGTAATAGAGCATTGAATAAACCACAACTAGGAATAACCCAAGCGCTCCAGCTAGTAAGCCTGCTTGTAACTGATCTGCCCCAAGGGTAGGTGAAACTTGTTGTACTTCGCCACGGTCAAAAGCCAATGGCAGCGCACCATATTTAAGAACATTTGCTAAATCTTGCGCTTCAGCTTGGCTAAAGCTTCCAGTGATTTGGGCATCGCCAGAAACAATTGCTTCGTTGATTCGAGGTGCTGAGACAACCAGACCATCCAACACAATCGCTACTTGATTCTGTGGGGTTGGCAGTGAGACTACCCGAGTTGTGATGTCACCAAATTTTTTCGTGCCATCATTATTAAAAGAAAGTGACACATACCAACCTGCGGCGCCTTGTTGGTCAATTGCTGCGGTTGCTTTAGAAACATCGCGCCCAACAACCTCGGCGTTTGAAAGCACATACTTAATTCCGCCACCGCGATCGCAAGCCACGATTTGAGCATTGGCATCATCGCCACCGCCGGCTTGACGCGATGTTGCTAGCGAACAATCTAGCGTTGCAAATTTCGCGGCAGCTTCTGCAGTAACTCCAGCAGGCAGTGTTGTGGTTGCGGTATCGCCGGTTAATGATGTTGCGTTCGCCGCACCTTCTACAAGTACTTGCCGGAATCTAAGTTCTGCAGTTTGCCCGACAAGTTCTACTACTCGACGGCCAGTATCGCCTGGAACTGAAATTACAATTTGACGGTTAACGCCACTGCCTTGTGATGAAACTTCACTTTCAGCTACGCCTAGAGAGTTAACACGTTGTCTAATAATTGAGACTGCTTGATCAATTGCTTCGCTAGTAACTTTGCCGCTCTCTCCCGCCGCAATTCGAGGCTGCAAGGTAACGCTGGTGCCGCCGCGCAAATCTAACCCGAGTTTTACCGCACTCGCTCCTTGAATAAAAGCAATCGCAAATAAGGCAATAATCGAAACCAACAAAATCGCAATGGTTCGACCCGGACGGGCGGTTGTTTTAACTGAAGTATTTGATGACATGAGGCGCAAGTCTAGGCATCTTCGGCTGGTGTGTCGAAAATGCTGATATTCCCCGATGCTGGTGGCGGAACTTTGCCTAAATGTTTCCAAGCTGCGCTCGTTGCAATTCGACCTCTTGGGGAGCGCGCAATAAATCCGGCCCTCACTAAAAATGGCTCTGCAACGCTCTCAATCGTTTCGGTTTCTTCGCCCACTGCCATCGCCAATGTAGATAACCCAACTGGCCCGCCATTAAATCGCTCCACCAACGCAGTAATTACCGCTTTATCCAGTCGATCTAGCCCAATATGATCAACTTCATAGATCGTCAAAGCCGCATTTGTATCCGCAAGATTTACCGAACCATTTCCATGTACTTGCGCAAAATCACGGACTCGTCGTAGTAATCGATTTGCAATTCGCGGCGTTCCTCTAGAACGTTTTCCGATTTCCGAGATTGCGCTCTCTGCTATTTGTAGCGTTAATAAATCAGCGCTGCGTTTAACTATATTGGTTAAATCAGCATCATCATAGAAATCCAAATGCGCAGTAAATCCGAATCGATCGCGCAGTGGTGCCGGCAATAACCCTGCTCTAGTTGTAGCGCCAACTAATGTGAAGTGCGGAAGCCTTAGTGGAATTGCAGTTGCACCTGGGCCTTTCCCAACAATGACATCGACGCGAAAATCTTCCATCGCCATATAAAGCATCTCTTCTGCAGGTCGCGCCATTCGATGGATTTCATCAAGAAAAAGAATTTCACCTTCAACTAACGATGAAAGTATCGATGCTAAGTCACCCGCGTGTTGGATTGCGGGTCCGCTAGTTATACGAATTGGTGCATTCATTTCGCTCGCGACAATCATGGCTAACGTTGTTTTTCCTAAGCCGGGTGGTCCAGATAACAAAATGTGGTCTGCCGGAGATTTACGTTCGCGAGCTGCCCGAAGTAACAAATCAATCTGATCTTTAACGCGTTGCTGTCCGACAAAATCGGAGAGCGTAGTCGGCCGTAACGTTTGTTCCAGCGATAAATCTTCACTTTCAGCTTCCGGCTTCATTGAGAATTCTGATTCAGTCATAATTCCAACGCCTAGCCATTCCCAGATTGCGAAAGCGCTAATTTTAAAAGTTCACTTAAATCGGCTTGATTGGCCGCTGCCCCTAAATTCTTTTTGACGCGTTCTATTGCCAATTCAGCTTCTTTGGTTGAATAACCAAGTCCAGTGAGGGCGCCGCTTAACTGTTCATTCCAAATTGGTCGATCCGTTCCAGCTACCCCGACTAAATGTTTAGCCATTTTTTCCCGTAGCTCTAGAACTAACCGCTGTGCCACTTTTTTCCCAATGCCTGGAATTTTTTCAAGAGCAGTTGAATCACCGTCAGAGATAGCTCTTGCCATCTCCAACGGGGCAAACGATGCCAAAGCTGCTAGTGCTACCCGTGGTCCAATGCCAGAAACCGTTTGCAGTAATTCAAAAAAATCACGAGCCGGACCATCTAGAAATCCGTAAAGAGTTAGCGAGTCCTCACGAACTAATAAGGAAGTAAATAACAATTGTTGGCTATTAATTTTGCAATGGGTTGCGGTTATTGGCGTAACTTGAACTTGCAAGCCAACGCCACCAACTTCAATGATCACGTGGTTGAGCGAAACGCTAACTATTAGCCCTGATAACGATGAAATCATTTACTTTTTGCTTTCTGTAACGCGCTAATTCGGGATTTCTCTTTTTTAAGAGCCGATGCAACTCGAGAGTTGCCCCTACCCCGCCAATGATGGCAAATAGCTAGCGCTAACGCATCTGTACTATCGACGGGTTGCGGAATAGTTTTCAATTTCAACAATTTCTTTACCATTTCTGCAACTTGTTTCTTATCAGCCCGCCCAGAACCGGAAACTGCAGCTTTAACTTCGCTAGGGGTATGCATTGCTACTGGAATTCCACTTCTAGCAGCGATCAAAAGCGCTACACCAGCCGCTTGGCCAGTTGCCATCGCCGTTTTAACATTCAATTGCGAGAAAACTCGCTCCACGGCGATCACATCCGGCTTATATTTTTTAATCCAAGTTATAAGTTCCACCTCTAATTGGAGCAATCTAGCTTCGAGCGGAGCAGTCACATCGGTGCGGATTACGCCTACTCCAACCATCTGCAAATTTTGATAATTGTCGCCATCGACTACTCCAAT
>JABMMO010000121.1 GCA_013205455.1 Actinomycetota bacterium | reverse complement strand
TTCCGGTCCTGGTGGCGTGGGCAAGAGCACGATAAGTAGGGAAGTTCGTAAAGATAGTCGGTTTTGGTTGAGTGTTTCATACACAACTCGTGCAGCCAGAACGAATGAAGTTGATGGGTTGGATTATCATTTTATTTCTGCAGCAAAATTTGATGAGTTAATTGCGACTGACGCTTTTTTAGAGCATGCCGCTTTCGCCGGAGCAAAATATGGCACCCCGCTGGCCGCAGTTGAAGCGGCGTTAAAATCCGGAAAACATGTGTTGCTGGAGATTGAGATCTCGGGAGCGCGGCAGGTTAGAAAGCGTTTTCCAAGTGCAATTTTGATTTTCTTAATGCCACCTTCATTTGAAGAATTGTCGGCGCGAATAACTGCGCGCGGGACCGATCACCCAGAACGGATTGCCGCAAGGCTGGAGATCGCGGCCGCTGAAATGGCTACTGCATCGGAATTCGACCACATATTGGTAAATCATGAGGTCGATGAGGTGGTCGCGGGGCTGGTAACCTTGGCGACTGCGGTTGAGTGATTTAGGCTCGGCGCAACCACCGAAATAATTTCCTGAGGAGCAATTTGTGGCAAACGTAGATGGCATCACCAATCCACCGATCGATGAGCTGCTAGATAAAGCGGGTTCAAAATATAGCTTGGTGCTTTACGCTGCTAAGCGAGCTCGTCAGATTAACGCGTATTACTCGCAACTTGGCGAAGGTTTACTTGAATACGTTGGCCCATTAGTAGAAACACATGTTCATGAGAAGCCACTTTCAATCGCGCTCCGTGAAATAAATGATGGCTTGCTAACTATCGAAAACCTTGAGCCAACCGCTCAGAATTAACTTAATCTTTTAACTCACGTTAAAAGGAAACTTGAAAATGAGAGAGATTACCTTCCCTCGAGGTAGAGAAATTGTCCTTGGCGTTGGCGCTGGAATCGCTGCTTATAAGTCTTGCGATTTATTACGTCGCCTCCAAGATCATGGTTTCTTAGTAACCGTTATTCCAACGCCCTCAAGTTTGAATTTTGTTGGCAAAGCAACCTGGGAAGCGCTCTCTGGTCGAAAAGTTAATACCGATGTTTGGGAAAATATCCCGGCCGTGCCGCACGTTTCACTTGGCGCTAAAGCGGATTTTTTAATCATTGCTCCTGCTACCGCGGATTTGATCGCTCGAATTGCAGCAGGGCGAGCTGATGACTTATTAACAAACACAGTATTAACCACACTGGCCCCAATAATTTTAGTGCCCGCCATGCATCCACAGATGTGGCAAAACCAAGCCACGGCTGCAAATGTTGCGTTATTACGATCCCGCGGAATTCACGTGTTAGAGCCTGCGGTCGGCAGATTAACCGGCGACGATATCGGGATAGGTAGATTTCCAGAGACTTCTGAAATCATCGCAAAGTTTTTAGAAATTTCGCAGAGCAATTGTGATCTGCTAGGTAGGAAGATTTTAATAACTGCGGGTGGAACTAGGGAAGCAATTGATCCGGTCCGTTACATCGGTAATAGATCAAGTGGCAAACAAGGTTATGCACTTGCGTTTGCAGCTGCTAAACGCGGCGCAATTGTGGAGTTAATCGCGGCGAATAGTACGATCCCAGATATTGAGGGCATTACAACGATACATGTCGAAAGTGCAGATGAACTTGATTTAGTCGTGCGCGATAGATTTCCAGAAGCTGATGCGCTATTGATGTGTGCGGCTGTAGCTGACGCTAAACCCAACCAATACTCTGATAGTAAAATTAAAAAATCTGCGCTATCTCAAATTGAATTAACTACCAATCCAGATATTTTGGCAAATATTGCGAAAAAGCGGAGAAGCAATCAAGTGCTATTAGGTTTTGCAGCTGAAACTGATTCGGATTTGCTGACTTTTGGTAAAGCAAAATTGCTTGCAAAAGGCGTTGATTTCCTATACGTCAATCAAGTTAGTCAAGGTGCAATCTTTGGATCCGATCTCACATCCGGATACATATTGGATCGAGAAGGCGGCGCTGCCAAAGTAGAGGAAGTATCTAAAGACACGTTATCTGAGATATTGCTCGATAACGTTGTCGAACGGTTAAGGTATGCCAATGTCTAAACGTCTATTTACCTCTGAATCTGTAACTGAGGGCCATCCAGATAAAATGGCAGATCAAATCTCAGATGCAATCCTGGATTCACTATTAAGCCAAGATATGAATTCTCGAGTAGCAGTAGAAACTTTACTAACAACCGGCCAAGTACACGTTGCTGGTGAAGTGACCACTAATGGCTATGCCGATGTAATGGGATTAGTTCGAGACACCGTATTAGGAATCGGATACGACTCTTCCGATAAAGGATTCGATGGAAATTCCTGTGGCGTATCAATCTCGATCGGCCAACAATCGGGAGATATTGCAGCTGGCGTAGATCATGCATTTGAAGAGCGAGTGTCGCAATCAATTGACCCACTTGATCTGCAAGGCGCAGGAGATCAAGGTTTAATGTTTGGATACGCTACAATCGATACTCCAGAATTAATGCCACTCCCGATTTGGTTAGCTCATAAATTAGCCGAGAAATTAACGGCGGTTCGTAAATCTGGCGAGCTACCTTACCTTCGTCCCGATGGTAAGACCCAAGTAACTATCGAATACGATGGCGATAAGCCGGTCTCGTTGAACACCGTAGTTATTTCAAGTCAACATGCTGCGGATATCGATTTAGAGAAACAATTAGCGCCAGAAGTAAAAGCTAAAGTAATTGATCCAGTTCTAAAGGAAATCAACCTACCTTTCAAGGATTTGCGAATTCTGATCAACCCAACTGGGCGCTTTGTAACAGGTGGTCCAATGGGGGATGCCGGTTTAACTGGTCGAAAAATTATTGTGGATACCTATGGTGGCATGGCTCGACATGGTGGTGGCGCGTTTAGCGGAAAAGATCCATCAAAAGTAGATCGCTCTGCCGCATATGCGATGCGATGGGTAGCGAAAAACGTGGTGGCGGCTGGGTTGGCTACCCGCTGTGAAGTTCAAGTTGCATATGCAATTGGCAAAGCACAGCCAGTGGGATTATTTGTCGAAACTTTTGGAACCGAAAAGGTCCCAGTAAACCAAATATCCGACGCAGTTTTAGCGGTCTTCGATTTGCGTCCAGCTGCGATCATTCGCGATCTCCAATTATTGCGTCCGATTTATTTAGAAACTGCGGCATACGGTCATTTCGGTCGCGAACTTCCAAACTTCACTTGGGAGAAAGCTGATCGCGTAGCTGCGTTGCAATCTCAGATTAAAGGATAGCTTCTCGTGGCGCAATTGCGACCACTTCGCCTTATCTCGCAACGGGCTAAAAGTAACTACGAAGCGGTAGTTAATAGCTC
>JABMMO010000120.1 GCA_013205455.1 Actinomycetota bacterium | reverse complement strand
TGCTATCGCACTCCGGGAAGCAACTGGCGTACCAGTTTCATTTGGCGAATCCCTAGCTTCTTCAAAGATGGCCGAGCAAGTCCTTTACTATAACCAAACTGATATTTTGAGAATTGATGCACTTGTTATTGGTGGCGTTAGCGAATTTCTTAAAGCAACTTCTTACGCACATCAAAAAGGTAAAACTTTTGCAACCCATATCCATACCGAGGTTCATTCACAATTAGCAGCCGCTACCCCAAATCTCTATCCCGGTGGCTTGGAATACCTCGATCCCCGATATGAAATAGATTTATTTCACCATTTGCTCCTAAAACCGATAGAAATTCGAAACGGAAAGGCAATACTGAGCACTGAACCTGGGTTCGGAATCCAATGGGATTGGGACGCAATTCATCACTTCTCGCGTTGAAATGTGGCAAGAAAAGGAGAGAAATTAATTTTGGAGCTTTTGAATGAAGTTTCCGTTTTGCCATATCTTGTGGAACAAGGTGTTGTCACTGCAGGCGAGAAAGTAATAATTGAAATTCTCACCGGTGGCGTATCAAATACCGTGCTTGCAGTTACAACAAATGATCGCAATATGGTCCTAAAGCAGGCGCTACCCGAATTGAAAGTTGCCGAGAAATGGGAAGCTGACCAAAGGCGCGCAATCGTTGAAGCAGATGCGCTTCGCTTATTCCACGAATTGAGTCCAAAGCAAGTTCCTAACCTAGTTTTTATTGATCCAATTCAATTTGTGCTAATTATGGACCGCGTTGAATTAGATAGTACGGTTTGGAAATCTGATTTACTGGACGGCAGATTTGATTTGAATGTAGCCAAGGTATTAGGCGAAACCCTTGCAACATGGCATCTCTACGGTGAAAGTAATCCCGCAAATATCGCTCAATTTAAAGAAGATACACTTTTTGAACAACTTCGAGTTGATCCTTTCTATCGCTTTGTTGCCAAGCAAAATCCAGATCTGCAAACCGTGATCGGTGGACTGATTGACGAACTTGAAACCGAACACACCACTATTGTGCATGGAGATTTCTCACCAAAAAATATTATGGTTTCGCCTTCCGGGCAGGTATACGTGCTGGATTTTGAAGTGATGCACATTGGGAATCCAGTCTTTGATTTGGCATTCTTAGTCGCCCACTTACTTTGTAAATTCTTTAGAGCTGAAAATGAGCAAGTCGCTTCCCAACTCGCAGCTCTCGCTACATCTTTCCTTGATGCATACGAAAAAATGCACGCTATCTCCCCCTCACTTGCGCTGCATACGGCGCTGATATCTCTCGCAAGAGTTGAAGGAAAATCTCCAGTAAATTACTTAAACCCGGCACAACAACAGAAATTACAGGCTTTTACCAAGAGCGTTCTCTCTGATTCTAAAATTACAAATGCTCGCGATTTATTCGATTTGGGCAATCGATGAAGATAACTAAGTTACTCGGTTACCAAGTTCTTGATTCTCGAGGTAAGCCCACAGTTGCTGCGGCAATATCTCTAGCAGATGGCAGTACGCATACTGCAAGAGTTCCTTCTGGAGCTTCGACTGGAAAACATGAAGCTTTAGAACTCCGTGATGGTAACCAATCAATTTCTAATCGTTATTACTCTGGAAATTCCGTAAATCTTGCAGTCGCCAATATAAATTCGAAAATTGCACCGCTCTTGATCGGGAAAGAAATAGATCTGGTAAGTGTTGACCAGCAATTGAAAGAGCCTGACCCTTCTGAAACCCATGAGCTTCTCGGCGCAAATGCCACGCTAGCAACTTCACTAGCGGCTGCAATCGCAAGCGCACATGTAAGAAACGTTTCATTAGCGCGGTATTTCCAACCAACCGGCAAACTTCTAATACCGATGCCAATGGTAAATATTCTCTCGGGAGGCGCTCATGCAAATCGAACGCTAGATATTCAAGACATTTTAATTATCCCTAACGGCGCTGAATCATTCACAGAAGCGCTCTCTTGGATTGTTGCAGTACGTGAAATGGCGGCAAATCTTGGAAGTAAAGCGGGAAAAATTACTCATTTGGTAGCGGATGAGGGTGGGCTTGGAATCCCATTTGATTCCATTGAACTAGCTTGCGCATTTGTTTTAGAAAGTATAGAAAAAGTTGGTTTAAGAGTTGGTACTGACATTTCGCTTGCGTTAGATATTGCATCTACTCAGTTTTTTGATGGCGCTCGTTACAACTTGACCACAATTAACAAGAGTTACTCAAGTTCAGAATTTGTTAATTACACAAATACTTTAGTTAATAATTTCCCGATAATTTCGATCGAAGATCCATTTGCCGAAGATGATTGGCAAGCGTGGAGCGCTTTTGTGCAGGCAGCTCCTAAAACTTTGCAAATTTTAGGTGATGACTTATTAACAACTAACGCTCACCGATTAGAGAGAGCTATTAAAGATCAATCTGCAAATTCTATATTGATTAAAGCAAACCAGAATGGTCTAGTTACATCTACCTACCAAGTTCTACAACAAGCTCAATCCGCCAAATTTAACACCGTGGTTTCGGGCAGATCTGCCGAAACTGAAGACTCATGGTTAGCTGATCTAGCAACTGGTTGGCGGGCTGGCCAGATTAAAGTTGGTTCAACCCATGGAGCCGAGCGGAATGCTAAGTGGAATCGTTTGCTTGAATTAGAAGCTACCGAGGATTGTGAATTCAAAAACCCATTTCTAAACTGAACTAAATATTAAAGAAGTGTCTCCTTATAAGCCGAGAAAAATTAGAAAGAGCCCCGATCTCTCGAGGCTCTCCCATGCAAAGCTGAAACAACTACATTGATCGATACCAATAGATCGAATTGCTCCAGCTAAGACTGTGGTGGAGGCGACGGGGTTCGAACCCGCTCCTGCCGCTTGGTAAACGTTTGTGCTGCCAATTACACCACGTCCCCATCACGAGGAGGAAGTTATGGCTATGTGAAACATCTTGGTCCTGTAATAGTCATTTAGTGTGCAAAGAAATGAATTGTGTATAAACAAGAAGGACCCGAATGATTTCGGGTCCTTCTTCGCTACCAAGCGACAGTGGAGGAAGTATTACACAAAACTTAGTTACTCACAGTAACTAAAAATAAAGAAGAGTCTCCCTAGTCTTAAGTCTGGTTACACCAATCGACTACAACTGAAGTTATTACATCAGTAACTGTATGAACGGAAGATTCGGTTGCCCATTCGAGTTGAGCATGTGCACCCTCGCCATCCACGCCAAAAAGCACACTCGGGATGCCAGCGTCATTCATTAAAGCTGCATCAGTCCAATACCACTCACCTCGGATTTCCACATTTCTGCCGGTGTGGGACTTGAAATGCTTTTCAACAGACTTAACTATTTCGTGATCAGGAGAAACCTGCAGCGGGTGTCGAGCAAGCCCTTCAACCAACGTGTAATTAAAATCTGGAACAGTAGCCACTAAGTTAATTAGAACTTCTCTTATCTCTTCAGTAACAAATTCATGCGTTTCACCAGGAACTGTTCGGCGCTCAATGGATATTGTGCACTCTGCGGGATAACTAGAAACTTCCTCGCCACCTTTAATGATTGATGCATGCAACGATCCTGTTTCGAGAAATTCAACTTTTTTTCTAGTCAAGATTTCTTGGGATAGGGACTCTAGGGCAACGAGTGCGTGACCTGCCTTACTAATTGCATCTACGCCCAGATCATGACGCGAACCATGCGCCGCCCGGCCATGGATGATGATGTCAAACCAAGAAAATCCTTTGTGTGCAATCGTGAGACCGAGCATCGTAGGTTCGGCAACTAAGCCAACATCTGCAGTAAATTCCTTTAATACTTCTTCTGTACCAAAGCTTGCATGCTCTTCATCTGCAACTGCGGCAACAATTACTTGTCCCTTAATTCCGGATTGGCTGGCACGATATGCAGCAATCATCATGGCCGCAAGACCACCTTTCATATCAAAGGTGCCGCGCCCATAGACATTGCCATCACGGCGAACAGGGACTATTGCTTCGCCCGCATAACTTGCAATAGTTACCGTATCCATGTGGCCGTTAAGCATAATTTTTCGATTATTGGTTGCATCTTTACTCGTTGCAACTATAGATGGCCTGCCAACTTTAGTTTCTAGTCGCGTCACATTAAAATTTCTAGCAACAAACCAGCTTGATATAAAGTCTGCAATTTCACTTTCTCCTGATGCACCAGGTACGAGACTCGAATTGACAGAATTAATCTCTGTTAACGCACAAAGCAATTCAACGGGATCGTTCAAATTGTAGTTTGTCATTAGTACTCCTAGCTCAAAGGATTAGCAGCACTGCCTTCAGTGCTGAATAAAACAATTATTGAATCTTTTTTGATTCCCATTTCCTCTCTACGGGATTGGGTGCTTAAAGCTTCGCGAACACCTGCCAAAGTTGCTGCACCACAAGGTCCGGCATCTACGCCAAGGGAATTGAGTTTCCTTAACTCCACTCGTGTTTGGTCATCTGTGAGCGCAACTGCCGCATCAACACCGGCTTTGTGATACGGCCAGGAATCACTGGATGGAGTTCCGCAATTCATGCCCGCCATTATGGTTGGTACTGTCTCAACAGAAATCATCTCTCCTGCTTGCAGGGACTTAAGTACACACGCAGCTCCGACGGGTTCAACACTAAGTACCACAGGGCGATGCGGCTTGCTTCGATAGTGTGCCAAAACCGAGTGTAGGAACGAACCGACACCTACAGGTACTGCTACTAAATCTGCTGGAGGAACTCCTAGCGCCTCAAGTTGCAAATCCGTTTCGACACATAAAGTTGTATAGCCCTCAATGATCCAATTTGGAATTAATTCATAACCGGGCCATGACATATCTTGGATGTGAACTCCATTTTCTAATTTTGAGGTGTTTATCTTTGCTAATTCAACTGCTTCATCATAAGTGCCATCAATCACGGTCACCTGCGCACCTTCATTAGCAATATTGTTTATTGCCTGGTCACTTACGCCCTTTGGAATAATTATTTGGCAATCAAGACCAAGGCGTCTAGCCATATGAGCAACAGCACGACCATGATTGCCATCCGTTGCTGCAACCAAGGTAGGCAGATTATTTTTGGCAAGAACGGCCAAAACTTCTTCTATGGTTTTTGGATTAGCGCCTTTTGTGAGCGCTTGGGCTACGGCCCATGAGGCACCTAATATTTTGAAAGCTGAAAGGTTTAAGCGACTTGATTCATCTTTGACGAATAGGCGGCCCACGCCAAGTTCTTTAGCAATTGATGGCAGCTCGATTAGAGGGGTAAATTCATAATTCGGCAAACTCTGATGGAAAATAGCAACTTGCATTGCAGGTTGCGAACATTGCCAGCTGCGCGCGCTTGGATTGGAAAACCAGAAACTGTTCTCTGAAACCGAAATCACGTCGTAAGTATGTCACAGACAATTTGGCTGAATCGATTTCCTTGCCCACGATATTTCCCGCATAAATTCACGAATTCTTGTTACCTCATATAAAGAATTATAAAAGAAGAGTCGCCCTATAAGCCGGATTGAAAAATCTTTTTGAAACTTTCTCCAGAATTGGTGGATGTGTAGATATCTGGTCCAACTGTTACCAACATCAACTGATCGCTAGCGCTGAGAATACCCAGCACTCCTTTAAAGGTATTGAGCTTTGTCCAG
>JABMMO010000119.1 GCA_013205455.1 Actinomycetota bacterium | reverse complement strand
ATGAAAGTAGTTGGCGGGCCATCGACTTATGTTCTAGGCGGCGCATTTAACTGCGGAAAAGGACAACCTGGACAAATCGCGGCGGTGAGTCATGGTTGCCCAGCGGCAATCTTCGACAAAGTAAATGTTCTCAATACTGTTGCGGAGGCCGGCAAATGATCAGTCCACAAGATTTAATCGAACGTATTACATCTGCAGCGACTACTGATGATTGCGTAGTTGTTATCTCCGAAAAAACTCAAGCAAATCTTCGTTGGGCAAATAGCACGCTAACCACAAACGGCGTGATTGCAGAACGCTCGATAACAGTCATTGCATTTATTGCAGTGGATGGTGGAATGGCCGCGGGCTCGGTAACTCGTACTGATATTAATATTGGTGATATTCCAACAGTTCTTGCAGAAGCAAGTGCTGCTGCAAAAGCATCAGGGGCTGCCGAAGATTTTGTACCGCTAGCGAAAAGCGTTGTAAGTGGAACTTGGCAGGATGCACATAATCCAACCGGGCCGGAAGTTTTCGCAAAGATTGCGCCTGATTTGGGCGATATGTTCGCTCGTTCCGTCGCAGATAAAATTGAACTATTTGGTTATGCCGAACATACAAACGCGACCACCTTCGTCGGCTCAAAGGGTGGCTTAAGACTTCGCTACGACTTGCCTGTTGGTCGGGTCGAGATGACCGGTAAATCTCATCAACGTACTAGATCTACATGGGATGGCATTGCAACTCGAGATTTTTCAAATGTAAAGATTGCAAATATAGATGCAAATATCCGTGAACGGCTAAATTGGCAAGCCAAGAAAATTGATCTGCCTGCTGGTCGCTATGACACCATCATGCCTTCTGGAACTGTAACTGATTTATTTACTTACATGATGTGGAGCAGTGCGGCACGAGCTGCACATGAAGGGCGTTCAGTCTTCAGCAAACCTGGTGGCGGAACTCGAATTGGTGAAAAACTATCTAATGTCTCTATGCAACTCTTTAGCGATCCTGCCTATAACGAGATTGCTGCCTTAGAATGCGCACCATTTGTGGCTAATGCAGCCAGTGGACCGTTCAGCTCCGTTTTTGATAATGGCCAGAGCGTTAAGCGCACCGACTGGTTAAAAAATGGCGAATTAACTTCGCTAATTCAGACTAGATCTTCAGCTGTGGCAACTTCCCTTCCCTACACACCAATCTCAGATAACTTAATTATGAAAGTAGATGGTGGCGCTGGATCACTTAACGATTTAGTGAAAAAAGTTAACCATGGATTACTTCTAACAACAATGTGGTACATCCGAATGGTTGATGCAAATACTTTGCTATTGACTGGCCTAACCCGTGATGGCGTTTATTACGTAAAAGATGGCGAAGTGCAAGGTGCGACCAATAACTTCCGTTGGAACGATTCGCCAGTTTCAGTGCTCTCCCGAGTTATTCACGCTGGTGCCACGGAATGGACGCAAGCTCGAGAATGGGCTGGCGATATTGATCGCGCTGCATTCCCGCCGCTGGTAATTAAAGATTTCAATATGTCCACCGTAAGCCCGGGAAGTTAATCTTTTAAAAAGGTTTTCCGAACTTATCCAGCAATCGAATCAAGTTAGTTTCATTCCGTTCTTGGTTTCCGGTACGCCATAAGCCTTGCTCTTGAGTATCTGGAATGAAATTAAGTGGACGTACACCGGGAACTCTCCGTACGTTCACGCCAATTCTTCGCGCTTGGAAATACCACCAAAGATCATCAGTATGGAATGAGAGTTCGGCATAAAGATCTTCATCAAGGGCTTCTGGGTGTAAAAGCTCTTTTGTAAATAGCGTTCCAGCACCCGAAGTTGCAAACATTTCAGCTTCTGGACCATTTGATTGGCTCCATTGTTTCTCCCATTGCGCAAAAGTTTGGATATTTCCATTTTTCTCAATGGTCACATGATGTGCCCGACTGGCAATTACGGAATTTGGATAAAGGTTATGTTGAATCATAATTTTTAAAGTTAAATCTGGATCGATTATTAAGTCATCGTCAATCACAATGACTGGAAAGTCCGTGCGATTAAGAGTTGGAATTAGTTTCTTCCCGGGTCCGATATCCGAAACTTCAAATATCTTAATTCCCGCAACTTCTAAATGATTTCTGACAGATTGTGGAAGTTGACTAATCTCAGATTTAGCAATGTTTAAATGAATCTCTTTTGGTGGCAAAGTTTGATTTGTTATTGACAGAATGAGCTCTGGCAAAGATGCAAAACGTGCTGGAAAACTTGTGAACGACAGCACGTACTTCCAATTCTTGTTCTCTCTTAAGTCTGGAAGTGCTAATAGATTAAGTAATTGAAGCGCATCTTCGCTCCGATGCATCTGCGCGGCGATTTCTTTGAAACTCTTTCGGTTTTCTTGTTGGTATGCACTCAATTTCGAACCGATTGCCCGATTGCCACGAATTAAGTAAATGGTGGCGGCAAAAACTAGTACTAGTAGCGCTAACTTTAAGTAAGACATAGGTTAAACCTTATCCTCGAAGGTGGCCGCGCTCGTTGCAACCACGCAAAGCCATCAAATTGT
>JABMMO010000118.1 GCA_013205455.1 Actinomycetota bacterium | reverse complement strand
TAGCTGAGGTCATAAAGGCTGGTTAACTACCGCCGTGACTGATTCACGTGAAACAAATTCCGAAAAGCGCGTAATCGGAATCAAACGCCTCAAAGAGCCGATGCCAAAACCGATTAAAACTCGGATTTTCACTGTCGCCAATCAAAAAGGCGGGGTCGGCAAAACCACCTCCGCGGTCAATATCGCCGCCGCACTTTCAATGGGTGGCCTCCGCACTTTAGTAATCGACTTAGACCCACAAGGAAATGCAAGCACCGCGTTTTCAATTGCGCGCGATGATGTTGCTGGAATGTTTGAAGTAATTACACGCGATCTTCCAATGAGTGAAGTTGTAATTAAAGTCGCGGGCTATCCGCATCTTGAATGCGCACCAGCAACACAATCGTTAGCAAACGCAGAAGTAGAACTCGTTCCAATGGTTGCGCGCGAACTTAGATTAAAAAAAGCGCTACAAACTTTCTTATTAGAACGCGCAAACAAAGGCGAACGAATTGATTATGTAATTATTGATTGTCCACCAAGTTTAGGTTTATTAACTATCAACGCACTTGTCGCAGCAGAAGAGTTAATGATTCCAATTCAATGTGAATATTACTCTTTAGAAGGTTTAGCGTTATTACTTCACACAGTTTCGTTGGTGCAAGAACATTTAAATCAAAATATTAAATTAACCACAATTGTTTTAACAATGTTTGATGGTAGAACTCGATTAGCAAACGATGTTGCAGATAGCGTTCGCGCACATTATCCAAAAGAGTTAATCGACATTCCGATTCCACGAGCGGTTAGAATTTCAGAAGCTCCTTCATACGGTCAAACTGTTATGACTTACGATCCACTTTCCATCGGTGCGCAGTCATACATGGCCGTTGCGCGCGAAATCGCGGTTCGTGGCAGTGCCGTTAATCCAATTCAAAAACAGGAGATTAGTTAATGAACGCGCGCAAAGGCGGGCTTGGTCGAAACTTAGATTCATTAATTCCAACCGCCATCAAACTTCCAGGAAACGAAACTGTAATTGCGGACCGAGATGAAGTTTTATTATCTGCAATTAAACCAAACCCAAAACAACCACGAACAGTTTTTGATGAAGATGGTTTAAAAGAGTTAGCAGCATCAATAAAAGAGGTTGGTTTGCTACAACCGCCAGTAGTTCGAAAAAGTGGCGCCGATACCTACGAATTAATCATGGGTGAACGTCGGGTTCGCGCGGCAAAATTAGCTGGCTTAACATCAATTCCAGTAATTATTCGTCAAACTCCCGATAACGAATTGCTCCGCGAAGCAATCTTAGAAAATATCCACCGCAGCCAATTAAATGCGCTAGAAGAAGCTGCTGCATACAACCAACTACTTACAGATTTTGGTTATACCCACGAAGAGTTGGCTACAAAACTTGGAAAATCACGTCCGCTAATTTCTAACACAATTCGCTTATTAAATTTACCGCCATCAGTACAACGCCGGGTTGCTGCCGGAACAATTTCAGCCGGCCATGCCCGCGCACTTCTTGGATTGGTTGATCAATACGAAATCGAAAAACTTGCAAACCGAATTGTTGCTGAAGGTTTAAGCGTTCGGGCGACCGAAGAGATAATTTCACTTGGTGGCAAAAGCAAAACTACGACTACAAAAAATAAGAGAACCACATCGCCTGAAATTAAAGAACTTGGGGTTAGGTTGTCAGATGCGCTAGATACGCGGGTAAATATCGAGATGACTCAAAAACGAGGCAAAATTGTCATCGAATTTGGATCCCTTGAAGATTTACATCGAATTATTGATGTTATAGATTAATTAAGCGCAATCCCGCCGCTGCGTCGTTCCATCTCTTGTTCGACCACGCTAGCTAAAGATTTAATACCTTCACGAATTCGTTCTGGGGTTGGATGGCAGTAAGAAAGTCGCAATGACCAAGAACCTAAACCGTCAGCATAAAATGCAGTTCCTGGAACATAAGCAACTTTCGCAACAATCGCTTTTGGCATCATTGCTTTTGTATCAATCTCTGGTGGCAAATTAACCCAGATATAAAAACCACCTTGTGGTTTAGTCCAAGTTGCACCTTTAGGAAAATATTGATCCAAACTCTCTAACATCGCATCGCGTCGAACCTTATAAAGTTTGCAAAATGCAGTGATTTGATCGCGCCAAGGTTGGTCGGCTAAATAGCTAGAAATCGCCATTTGGGTGAAGTTCGAAGGGCAGAGAATCGATGATTCACTCGCGATTACTAACTTTTCCCGTAACGCGGCCGGCGCTAACGCCCACCCAACCCGAAGCCCGGGCGCAATCGTCTTTGAGAACGATCCCAAGTAGATAACATTTTCAGAATCTTCCGCCCGCATTGCATTTGGCGATGGCCGCTCAAAACCTAACAGTCCATAAGGATTATCTTCCACCACCATAATCTTTTCTTTCCGGCATATTTCTAAAATCTCGGTGCGGCGATCTGCTGGAAGCAACACACCTGATGGGTTTTGGTAGTTAGGAATCAAATATAAAAATTTAATTTTTCGGCCAGAAAACCGAATTGTCTTAATCGCCTCACGCAAGGATTCTGGAACGATGCCATCTTGATCTAACTCGACATGGACTACTTGTGCTTCATATTGTTTGAAAGTTCCGAGCGCCCCAACATAAGAAGGCGCTTCGACTAAAACTACATCACCTGGATCGATAAATATTCGGGAAATTAAATCAAGCGCTTGTTGTGAACCGGTAGTGACAACAACATCATCTGGGTTTGCACGGATACCTTCCAACGCCATTACATCACAAATTTGTTCTCGCAATTTCGGATACCCTTGTCCACTGCCATATTGCAACGCTTCTTGCCCATGTTCGGTAATTAATTTTTCAACTAACCCAGCCATCATCTCCATCGGTAACGCTGAAAGATTTGGCATGCCACCCGCAAGTGAAACAATTTCTGGACGGGAGGCAACCGCAAATAGCGAACGAATTTCACTAGCCTGCATACTGT
>JABMMO010000117.1 GCA_013205455.1 Actinomycetota bacterium | reverse complement strand
GCGAGGTCTTTAGTTAAAGTGTCTAACGCAGCTTTGCTAGCGCGGTAATGCGGTGGATCAAATACATCGAAGTTATATGCGCCATTGGAAGAGATGCTTACAATTTTTCTAATTCCAGGTCGGCCTAACATCAGTTTTACTGCGGCTTGCGAGCAATGAAATGCGGCGGAGAAGTTTATGGACATCTGTAATTCAAATTCTGCGGCTGGGATATTTGGAAAATCCGACATAAAGCAATTACCCGCATTATTTACTAGGGCGTCAACGCCGCCAAATTTACTTTTGATTTCTTTAAATACTTTTTCGATTGCGGGCGCATCCGTTAAATCAACTTCGATTCCAGTGAAATCGCCAGAATACTGCTTTGACATCTCAACTAATTCTGCTTGATTAATATCTAAACCAACTACCGATAACCCGTCTTTAATTAATTGGGCGACGATTGCGCTGCCGATAGCGCCACATGGACCAGTTACGACCGCAATTTTCTTTGCCATAATTCTTGAAGTTTACTGTAGATAAGGATGAGTTAGAAAGTGCTCCGACTAGGGTTTAGGTAAATCTGCTGGTGTTTTAATTTGCTTCAGTTCACGTTTAATTCGGAATCGTTGATCAAGTGCGTAGAACCAATCTGGGATTGTGAGATCTTTGATTGGTCGCTTCCGTAAGAAAATTAGCGGGATGATTGCGAAGAAGCCGAAAATCAAACTATAAAAACTCCATCGTAAAGCGCTCCGGCCGCAAGCAAATGCGCAGAAAGCAACGATCGGAGTTGCAAGTAAGTTCCACCAATTCATGAGGGCACCTTTCTAGTGGTGGTTGTGTTACTCAGAGTAGGCGTCGGGGCTGACAAGCGAAAGATAGACGGGCAGACTAGACGCATGGGATTTTGGGCAGATTGGAAAGCTAAGCGCACATTTAAAAAGGCGCACTACCGTTACCGGGTCGAGCACTCCCAATGGCAGCAAGATATAGATATTTTTAAAAAGATTAAGAGAGCCTTTGAGTTAGCAGAAAAGGGCGAGGATGCAGTTTCAAATTTAACCGTGCAAAAATCTGGCGAAGTCGTGCTCTGGATTGGTCAAGGCCAATTCCATGAAGCTGGTAAAACTGCCGGGCATTACGAGGGTACAAGTCAAGGAATTAGCATGCCGCTCTTTGGTGGGTTACGTTATCGGGTTGGTGCGATGCGCGGAACATTTGTGCCTGGTGATGTAATACAGGCATACAAAGAAGTTGGCGAAGTTGTACTTACAACTACTCGGTTATTGTTCAATGGATCTTTTAACACTAAAGAGTGGGCATTTGCTAAATGGACTGGCGCTGCAACTTCCGATAATGAATCCGATTATGTTTTTCATGTTAGTAACCGCCAGAAAACTTCTGGAATTTTATTTTCAACTTCGAATGGGCGAGAATTTAATCGCTTTCTTGCGCAAGCAATTAATGGAGCTGAAGATGGAATTAAAACCGTCGTTCCGGGTATAACCCAAGTATTAAAAGATCTAGCAGAGGATGAACCTAAAGAACCAGTGTTTGCGTTGTAGGGTTCCACTTATGAATGCGAGGGATCTTCTTTGACTCCCCCGAAATTGATACTGACCGAACTAGAGCAAGCGATGCTCGCGGGTGAACATGGTCCTGCCATTGCAATGTGCATGCGGTTGATTGTTGGTGTTGCAAAAGCAAATCAAGCAACGCGATTAATTGAAATTGAATCGGCACATGCAGATGGCTGTCTCTACCATGGAATTGCTGGTCTTGAATATACCGAAAAACTAGTGGAACTTGGTGGCAAGGTAAAAGTTAGAACTACTACAAATGTTAGTTCACTTGATTTATTACATCCAGACTTGGTTCATGCAGATGCAACGCTAGCTACCAACGGCCGACGATTAATGGATGCGCATCTTGCTCTTGGTTGCGAAGCAACCTGGACATGTGCGCCGTATCAGACTGGACATCGGCCAGAATTTGGAACGCAAATTGCTTGGGCCGAATCGAATGCAATCGTTTTTGCAAATTCAGTATTAGGTGCGCGGACCGATCGATATGGTGATTTTTTAGATATCTCTGCTGCAATTGTTGGTCGAGTTCCATTTGCAGGATTACATACTGATGAAGGTAGAAAAGCTGCATTAGTTCTTGATTTTTCTGGGATATCACGCGAGTTGTTAGAAGAAGAAAGTGCATGGCCGGCAATTGGTGCGCTCCTGGGAGATATCGCTGAAAGTAAAGTGGCTGCAATAATCGGATTACCTGGTGATCTTTCGGATGGTGGGTTAACTGAGGATCGACTCAAAGGACTTGGCGCAACTGCGGCATCAGCTGGTGGCGTAGGTTTATTTCATATTGTTGGAGTGACTCCAGAAGCTCCAACTTTAGCGGCGGTAGTAAATGCCAAAGTCGAGACAATAAAAATATCTACCGCGCAATTACGAGCATCTCGAGATCGACTTACTACCGCAGTCGGAGATGATCTTGACGCAGTTAGTTTAGGTACGCCGCATTTTTCACTCGCTGAGTTTGAAAATCTCGCAAAGGAATTAGAGGGTGGCGATAAATTTTTGCCGTCAATAGATTTCTATGTTTCCACTAGCAGGGGTGTATTAGAGCGAGCTGAGGCTTTAGGTTATGCCCAAATACTTAAAAATGCTGGTGGTCGAATCGTTACCGATACTTGTACTTATGTAACACCGATACTTAATCCAAAAATTAAGACTGTGATGACTAATTCTGGAAAATGGGCTTGGTATGCCCCTGGTAATTTGGGAATTGAAACGATATTAGGGTCAGTTAAAGAATGTATTGCTTCGGCAAGAGCTGGAAAGTTGGTGCGCAACGATGCTCTCTGGTTCTAAATCCCTAACCGGGCGAGCGCTGCATCCGGGAAGTAGCAGTGGCGAATTGTTAATTCTCGACCAACCAATTTCATTTTGGGGTGGGGTCGATCATCATGGTGTAATCATTGATGTGCACCATCCGCAATGCGGAGTAAGCGTTGCCGGAAAAGTTCTTGTTATGACCTCCGGTCGGGGTTCAAGTTCAGCCACTGCAGTTCTTGCAGAATTAATTAGAGCAAAGAAAGCGCCAGCAGCGATGATCTTTACCGAGTGCGACACAATTTTAGTTATTGGAGCGCTTGTATCTGCGGAGCTGTACCAAATCCAAATGCCAATGGTTGAGTTGACCGCAGATTCATATGCAGAAATCCCAAAATCAGGTTCGATCTCAGTTGCGGCCGAAACCGAAAATATGATTGGGCTTATTAAGTGGCTGGAATAGAAATACACCTAATCCTCATCTGAAATTAACCGTCAATCCGTAACTAGGTAACCGAGCCAATCCATTATCTGCTCATGGACTTCGCACATTTAATGTCGTTTATAAATGATCGATACCGTCATCACGAAAAATACGAAAAACTAGAGTTGGACCAGCAAGCACGGACCAGTCAGATTCGTCTCAATAACCAGAAATTTGATGAAGAGCTTTTTCGTAAACGCCTTAAACGTGGACGAAATTTATAATCAAATTTAAATATATGCCTTAACTGGAGTAATTGTTCTTAGGTTTTTTTGAATTTCGATTCAATAAATTCACGAGTAATTGCATAACTTTTATGCCCATCACGGCCTTCCATATCTTGGTTCACAACTAGCGCATTTACAACGGCTTCTTCTACGGCCTGGACTGTTGCGGTATAAAAGCTATCCATCGCGCCCCAAGGAATCGATCTAGATATATCGTAATCCGATTCGCCAGAATTGCTACTTGGAAACTTGCTTTGAAAAGAACCTTTGTTAGCGGTAGAAAAAGCTAAAAATATGTCGCCAGAGAAATGACTCCCTGCTGTACCTGTGCGAGCAAGTCCGAGTGGAACTCGTTTAGCGAGCGCTTTACATTGATTTGGTAGCAATGGCGCATCAGTTGCAATTATTACGATTACCGAGCCAGCGCCTTGCGGTGGAGTAATCATTGCACTATCTACTTCAAGCCAATTATGTTCTGAGAATGGGTTTGGAATTTTTGAATCTGCCATCGAAACACCAGTAATAGTTAATTCCGCTCTACTTCCAAAATTTGCTTGAACGAAAGCTCCGACTGTGTAATCTTTTTCTGCATACTTAACTATTCGCGACGAAGTTCCATTGCCACCTTTGTATTGATAACAATTCATGCCAGTTCCGCCACCGACCGATCCCTCTTCGACTGGACCAGGCTTCGCATTATCGATTGCGGCTTTGGCATCTTCTTCGGTGATCGAAAAATGATTGATCTCATTTAAATAGCCATCCCAAGTCTCAGCTACAACTGGCAAAAGCCATTGAGCAGCAACGATCGGTAAATGCTCCACAACCCATGCAACAACTCCACTATGAACTTTGCCAACGGCGTGAGTATTTGTAATCATGATTGGCATTGAGAGCGTGCCCGACTCTTCAATCCAAATGGTGCCGGTCATTTCGCCATTGCCATTTAATGAATAGAAGGCAGCAGCACAAGGCATCCCGATTTCAGCTTTTCCGCGAGGCAAAATGGCTGTTACCCCGGTACGAATATTCTGACCTTCTACTTTGGTCACATAACCAACTTCGACTCCAGGTACATCAGTAATTGCATTATTCGCCCCTACTAAACCCGAAAAACTAATGCCAAGCTCGCGCGCACGCGGTTTTTCCGCTGACGTTTCTTTAATCAATTTAAGTACGCAGTCGGTATGGCATTACCAATTGGAGAAGTAGATTCCAATCCCATTGCAATGTTAAGCACTTTTAACTCTTGTAATGGCGCACCAATAATTTCAATTCCAACGGGTATGCCGTCAACTAATCCACATGGCATAGAGAGAGACGGAAGACCAAGAAGATTGCCTGGACCTACGTTATGCATGCAGGTTTCGATCGTGTCTACCGACTTTCCGTTGATGATGCTGGTGAGTTCACCTTGGGAAGGTGTTTTGCTTGGCAGTGTAGGTGCGATTAAGACATCAACGCTTTGAAAAACTTCGGTAACTTCCTTTTGGATTATTCTTCTTAATTGTAGTGCTTGCAAATAATCCACTGCTGAAGGTAAATATCCGCATTCAATTAAAAAACGCACATCTGCACCATAATCATTAGCGTGATTTTTCATTAAAGGTTGATGAACGG
>JABMMO010000116.1 GCA_013205455.1 Actinomycetota bacterium | reverse complement strand
GAAGAGCGTTGGGTCAGAAGAAAAAAGTAATTCAAGGCTCTGACTAAGTCCGCCGGATTTGTATTGAGCGATCGCAATTGTGCTGAGCGATTTTTGTAGATCGCTAACATTTCCTTGCTGGGTAGCAGCTTTCTCTTGTACGGTTTTAAGAGTTTTATTGAGTTTACCTAATTCGACTTTTGCGGCTTGCGCACCTTCGGCTGCCATCGCCGCATCTTCTTGTAGCGCTTCAATCTTCGCTTGCACCTCTTTGAGATTCGCGGCGTTGGCGCTAGGTACGAGTGCAAAAATCATGGCGCAACTAACCAGCCCGACCCAAAACCGTACCAACTTCGTTCTTCTCACCAAAAGAGGCTAACGAGGTCGAGCCTTCGAGCTCAAGCCGCGAGCGTCAAATTGCCTGTGAATTTTCACCGAAACGTAGTGGCGGGACCATGCCACGCGAGGATAGGAGCGCAATCGCTGAATTCTCGCTCTCGGAGAGCTCGGGCAAGCTATTTGGGAGTGGATTTAGCAGAACTGAGATAACGCAATCATTACAGGCTATATCTCGCATGGTGCAGGTATCGCAATCTATGATCATTTGAAAATGGTACGACCCACCACTGACAAGCTATGACGAGTTATGAAAAGGTATGAAGAGATATTTGCTAGATATGGTGGGCTCGTGAATGTGAGAGTTCGAGCCAATTTAGTTGTCGGAAGCGATGGCGCAACCACGCTAAATGGCCGCTCCGCCGGCCTGAGTTCGGCTAATGATCGAAACCGATTTCATGCGATGCGCGCCGAATTTGATGTGATTGTGATTGGTGGCAAAACCGCCATAACCGAGCCATACCGAAAAACCCCAATTCCGCTGGTTGTCGTATCGCACAATCCCCTGATTCCAGAATCGCTAACTACTCATCCCGCACTTTATTGGTGGCAAATTTCTCCGGCGGCAGCTATTGCGAAATGTTTAGCGGAATTTGGGAGCCGAGTTTTAATTGAGGGTGGCCCAAATTTCTTGCTAGCGGCGCTACCTGAAATAACTGAGTTCGCCATTACCCGAACCAAAATCTCTGGCGGTGAAAATAAGGTTGATCTCGTAAAATTATTGACGGAGTTCGCACTTGTTAGCGAGGAAGTGCTAACAGATGAAATTTTTCAAATATTTAAAAGAGTTAATTAAGCTAGCGAAATCATCACAACACCAATTATTGCAAAAAGAATTCCGAGATATTGCACCTTGTGAAGCCGTTCGTGCAGGAATTTAAAGGCTAATACTGCAGTAACAATTGGGAAGAGCGAACCAAGCACCATTGCGATTGAGACTAAGCCTTTAGTTGTTGCTAAACCTAATAAATAATTTGCTAAGAAATCCGCGACCCCAATAAAGGCCAACATTGGTAAATCTTTTAATTTAAATCCACCGATTTGGCGGTAGCGCAGCGCAATTAAAATGCAGATTGAGACCGAAGTTACGCGCATCATCGTCATGGTGAGTAGTGGGCTAGTTTCTGAACCTTTTGCCATGAAAGTTAAAGCAATACCAAAGCCGAAAGTCGCACCAAGTGCGTAAAAAAGCGGCTTGACTGGTAATCCATTATTTAACTCTGGCCCGCTCGCACAGAATCCCCCAATTAACGCAATCACCATTCCTAGTAATTGCAGTCGCATCGGCCGTTCGCCACCAATTAACGCAATCGTAAATGGCAGTAACGCGCCGAGTGAGCTAATCGGCGAAACAACTCCCATACGACCAGTAGCAAGCCCTGCATAAAATGATGTGAGCCCTAAAAACCCAGCGATGCCCGCGATTATTCCGGGTAAAAAATATCCATTCCAATTAAGAGTTGGCGCAATGTAAGAACCAGAAATCAAAACTATTGCAATGCCAAAGAGCAATCCGATTGATTGTGAAACTCCAGTTACTGCAATTGACTTAAAGCGTTTCGAAAGATTGCCGCCAATGTAATCTGCAGCCCCCCAGAGCACACTTGAAACTAACGCTAATAGCGATCCCATAACGGCAAAGGCTACCGCTCGCGCCTCCCTTAAATGGTGGGTAAGTACTTTTACCCTTATCTAATGGCCCAAACCTTCAAATTCACTAAGTACGATAAGTACTTTGATGACTTTGTGATGCAGATGAAAACCTTTGTGCCGCGCCCCGAGATTAAATTAGAAGAAGTCCCAGCGCCGCAAAAATTAGCACCACGTGCTTACGCAGTTGTTGGCGATGTCGCACTTGATGAAAATGATGATGTCGCAACTGGCAGATTTGTGTTATTGCTTGATCCAGAAGGTCAAGAAGCTTGGGACGGAAATTTTCGCTGTGTAACTTTTGTACGAGCTGCTATTGATTCTGAGATGGCAAGCGATCCGATGTTGGCCGAAGTAGGTTGGTCTTGGTTTTTAGAATCATTATCTAAAGCAGGGGCAGATTTTTGTTCGCCCAGTGGCACGGTTACTCGAGTTGCGAGCAAATCTTTTGGCCAACTTGTTGGCACTGACGATGGCTCCGAGATCGAAATTCGAGCATCCTGGACTCCAACCGAGCCATCGCAATTAATGTTCCACGCAAAAGCCTGGATGGAATTATTAGCAGTTACATCAGGGCTCGCACCGCTTCCGGAAGGCGTTAGCTCGCTCGGGCAAAATCGTCGCTAATGGCTAAACCTTTGCTAAAGCCTGTTGGCGGCACGCCCCCAATAATCTCAACAGATTCCGCTTTTGCGGAAGCAGTAAGCGCAATTATTTCTGGTACCGGTCCGATAGCAATTGATGCTGAACGCGCATCTGGATATAGATATAGCCAACGTGCATATCTAATTCAAATAAAACGAAATGGCGGCGGGCTTCATTTAATCGATCCAATTCCATTCGCAAAATCGGATACCGCTAAAGCGCAAATCCAAAAACTTAATGATGCTTTAGCTGATGTTGAATGGGTAATTCATGCCAGCACCCAGGATCTACCGTGTTTGCGAGAATTCGGATTAGCGCCAAAACTACTATTTGACACTGAATTAGGCGGTCGATTAGCTGGGTGCGAGCGAGTTGGCTTAGGACCACTAACGGAAGCGCTCTTAGATTTAACTCTTGCAAAAGAACATAGCGCAGTTGATTGGTCATATCGCCCATTACATCCAGAATGGCTTAACTACGCGGCGCTGGACGTTGAAGTGCTCTTGGATTTAAGAAATGCCATAGAAAAATTGTTGAGCGATCAAGGAAAATTAAAATGGGCTAGCGCAGATTTTGCCGCGATACTTGCAGCACCACCATCTTCGCCGCGGAAAGATCCATGGCGTCGGACTTCGGGGATGCACAAAGTTAAAAACCGTAGAGAGTTAGCCATTATTAGAGAGCTCTGGTTAACGCGTGATGGGGTTGCAAAAGAAATTGATTTAGCTCCAGGTAAAGTTCTAAATGATGCGCTGATTATTCAAATTGCACTTGCAAAGCCAAATTCGCTATTGGAGCTAACTTCGATCCCCGCAATCTCTAATCGTCTGCGGAGTGAAGAACAGAAAAGTTTTATCCCAACTTGGTTTGCCGCAGTAGCGCGAGCGCAAGCGTTACCAGAATCAGAGTTGCCAGAAAGTAAAACTATTACCGATGCGATGCCACCGATAAAAGTTTGGCGGGATAAATTTCCGCTACCCTACGCCCGTTTAACCCATGCCCGATCTGCAGTTGCAAATTTGGGTGTTGAGTTAGCGATACCAACGGAGAATTTAATTTCGCCAGAAATAATCAGACGGGTTGCTTGGTTAAGTCAGAGCGATACCGCTTTAATCGGTAGTTCGGATCGAGTTTTCGAACGGATGATTGGTTTTGGCGCTCGACAATGGCAGGCGGAGTTAACTGCGGAATTGGTTGCGGCAGGGCTTACAAATGACCAACCGTTGCTCATACCGGAGCCCGAAACCGAGTCAGAATCTACCGAAACTGGCCTCGAAACCCCGATTTAAGTGTGACTGGAATTACGCAACACTTAAGTTGCGTAATTGCTAACTACCCTAATAGGCTAAGTCCATGTTAAGTACATTTCTAATCGCCCTTCGTGAGGGGCTAGAGGCTGCATTAATTGTGGGAATTTTAGTTGCATATGTAGTCAAGACAGATCGTAGAAATTTACTTGCCCCAATTTGGAGCGGTGTGGCATTGGCACTTGCTGCCAGCTTTGCACTGGGCGGCTTTTTATCCTTCACCTCAACTGAGTTAAGTGAGCGCGGTGAGCAATTCTTTGCTGGTACGACATCATTTTTGGCAGTGGGTCTAGTTACCTGGATGGTTTTTTGGATGAAGCGGGCGGCAAGAACTTTAAGAGATGAGTTGCATGGCAAGGTTGATAATGCGCTATCTGCTGGTCCATTAGCAATAGCGGCTGCAGCCTTTTTTGCAGTTGCCCGTGAAGGGTTAGAGACTGCGCTCTTTGTTTATACAAACTTCAAGACGGTAGCTGCAACATCCTCTGCATCTGTGGGATTAGTTTTAGGATTAACTCTGGCGGTAATTTTGGGGTATTTAATTTACAACCGGGCTATCAAACTTAATTTAGGTAAGTTCTTCACTGTTACCGGTATTGCGCTAATTATTGTTGCAGCAGGAGTTCTCTCCTATGGAGTGCATGAGTATCAAGAGCTTGGTTGGATAACAGGTGATGGCTCCTATGCTTGGGATATCTCATCTTTCATG
>JABMMO010000115.1 GCA_013205455.1 Actinomycetota bacterium | reverse complement strand
TAGCATCACCAGTTGTTGGAAGTGAATCCAAATATTTAGTACTCGCCAACTTTGCAGTTTTAACTGTGAACTCGGCGCTAGTTCCGCCAATGACAATTGCTAGGTGGTAAGGCGGGCAGGCCGCAGTCCCGATCGATCGAAGTTTCTCATCCAACCAATTCATAAATGAAGTTGGATTTAAAACCACTTTACTCTCTTGATATAGGAAAGATTTATTTGCGCTACCGCCGCCTTTAGCAATAAAGAGGAAGTTGTACTCATCTGGATGTTCACTATCGGAGTAAATCTCAACTTGGGCAGGCAAATTATTTCCAGTGTTCTTCTCTTCCCAAGTTGTGACTGCAGCCAACTGGGAATAACGGAGGTTTAACTTGGTGAATGCGTCATAAACCCCGCGCGAGATACTCGCCTCGTCACGGCTCTCGGTCAATACATGTTGGCCTTTTTTGCCCATCACGATTGCAGTCCCAGTGTCTTGGCACATCGGCAAGATTCCACCTGCAGCGATATTGGCGTTTTTTAATAGATCTAACGCTACAAATCGATCATTCGGTGAGCTCTCTGGATCGCTCAAGATATCGGCGAGCTGCTGTAGATGCTCACCGCGCAAGTAATGGGAAATATCGTGAATTGCCGCTTCAGTTAATTTTGAGATTGCATCTGCGGAAACTTTTAAGAATTCACGACCATCTGCAGTAAATGTTGAGATACCTTCTTTTGAAATCAGCCGATACTTTGTCGTATCCGGCCCAACCGGTAATAAATCTTCATAACTAAATTCTGGCATTTACTTATCTTCCGCTGGTTTCGCCGCTTCCAATTTCTTTCGGGCGCCATCGAGCCATTCTTGACAGATCAACGCTAACTCTTCGCCGCGTTCCCAAAGTTTTAGCGAGTCTTCTAAACCAGCGCCACCAGCCTCGAGGGTCGCTACTACTTTCGTGAGCTCATCCCGAGCCTCTTCATATGACAATTTTGCAGCGGCCATGTTCGTAATCTACTCCTTTAATCTTGCGCGGTTAATAACTAATTCTTACTTTCGCCGTTGGCTGTTGCCAACGCCACACCATCTGCAAGGCGAAGCTCTAATTCATCACCCTTATTTAAATCTTTTGCAGCTCGAATGATTGAACCATCAGGTTTTTGCACGACCGCATAACCGCGATCCAAAGTTGCTTGGGGAGAGAGCGTTCGAACTCGAGCCGCGATTTGCTTGATCTCTGATTTCGCATGTGAAATCGCGCTATCCATACTGCGCCACCCACGAATCCGAATTCCCTTAATTATCTCTTCGCGCGAGGTAACCATAATCATCGGTTCCCGCATCACCGGACGTTGCATTAAACCAGCGATTTTCGTCATTTCCAGCAGTACTAAATCATTAATTCGACGATCTGCGCGATCGCGCAAGTTTGAAATTTTAGTGAGCTCCTCATTCATATCCGGCACAACTTTTTTACCAGCATCGGTTGGAGTAGAAGCGCGCCAATCAGCTACTAAATCTAGGAGCGGTGAATCTTTCTCATGGCCGATCGCGCTAACGATCGGAGTTTTTGCATTAGCAACTAAGCGAAGTAGCGATTCATCTGAAAATGGCAGCAAATCTTCAAAATTTCCGCCGCCCCGGGTAATGATGATTACATCCACGCTCGGATCAGCATCTAATTCCAAAAGCGCTTCTGAAACTTCACTAACGGCCGCAGCACTTGCTACCGCGACTTCGCGAATTTCAAATTGGACCGAGGGCCATCGACGCTTTGCATTTTCGACTACATCTTTACCGGCATCGCTATTTCGACCGCAGATCAGACCAACTTTATTTGGCAGAAACGGGAGTGGAAGTTTTCGCGATTCATCAAATAAACCCTCAAGAGCCAATTTATTTTTCAACGCTTCAAGCCGAGCAAGCAACTCACCTTCGCCAACTTTGCGAAGTTCATTTACTTGAAATGCGAGCGAACCATTTTTACTCCACCATTGTGGTTTCGAGCGAATCACAATTCGGGCGTTCTGTTCTAGTGGTGCAACCAAATCAAAAACATTTTTAAAACATTTAATTGAGATGCTCATATCTGCGCTGGTATCACGTAACCGCATAAAAATAGTGGGCGAACCCGGTCGCACATTAATTTCAGATAATTCGCCTTCAATCCAGAGCTCGGGGAGATCATCGATAATCTGCCCAATCCGCTCAGTCACGTAACGAACCGATACTGGCTTGATTTCCGGAGCGTCAGACATGGCGTGATTCTATTAGGATGCACGCATGGCAAAACGGGTCCTATTAGCAGCGCCGCGTGGATATTGCGCGGGCGTTGATCGCGCTGTTATTACCGTTGAGAAAGCGCTCGATCTATATGGCGCTCCGGTTTATGTCCGCAAACAGATTGTTCATAACAAGCATGTCGTTGAAACTCTAGAAAAGCGCGGCGCAATATTTGTTGATGAAACTAATGAAGTTCCAGAAGGCGCAATTGTGGTCTTTTCGGCACATGGAGTTTCGCCTAAAGTTCATGAAGAGGCCGCAACTCGTAACCTAAAAACTATCGATGCAACTTGCCCACTCGTAACCAAAGTTCACCATGAAGCTAAACGCTTTGCTGCGGAAGATTTACAGATTCTTTTAATCGGTCATGCTGGCCATGAAGAGGTAGAAGGTACGGCTGGTGAAGCTCCAGACCATATGCAAATAGTTGATGGCCTAGAAGGTGCTCGCACCGTTGAGATTGATCCAAATAAAAAAGTAGCTTGGCTTTCCCAAACTACCTTAAGCGTTGATGAGACTCTAGAGACGGTCGCAATCTTGAAAAATCGCTTTCCTAATTTGATGGATCCGCCAAGTGATGACATCTGTTATGCAACCCAAAATCGCCAAGTAGCAATAAAGCAGATTGCTGCAGATTCGGATTTAGTGCTTGTAGTTGGATCTGCTAATTCTTCTAATTCGGTTCGCCTAGTTGAAGTTGCCCTTGAATATGGCGCTAAAGCTTCGTACTTAATTGATTATGCAGCTGAAGTAAAAGATGAATGGTTTGAAGGCGTGGAAACCATCGGAGTAACTAGCGGCGCATCCGTGCCAGAAATCTTAGTTACCGACTTATTAATCGACTTGAAGGCCCGTGGTTATGGCGACGTTGAGACGGTCACCGCAATGGAAGAGCACTTACTTTTTGCGATTCCACCTGAGCTTAGAAAAGACTTACGCAGCGCTGGTAAGTGAGCTTTGCCGCTTCTTTGTAATGTAAAACCCCCAACCAACTAACGCGCCAGTAATTAGAAACGGCGCCACACTAGCTAAACCGGTAACTAGATCAACGCCGATTCTAGAAATTCGAAGTGAAGAGCCACCGACGGTTGGCATTAAAAAGAAGATTGCTACCGCGAACGCAATTGGGGGATTAACAATTGCGGGATAGAGCGTGCCGGGGCGACCAAGTTTGATGCCACCGAAGTAGGAAAGCCAGATAGCAATTCCAGTAAGCGATCCGACATTGGAACGGAAGAAGATTTCTACCATTGCCCAAAATCCAATAAAGACGAATTGCAGGATTACAACGCCGGGCGCAGTAAGACCGGCACCTTGGATTGG
>JABMMO010000114.1 GCA_013205455.1 Actinomycetota bacterium | reverse complement strand
CCACGAATGGTGTGAATCATTGCCGGTTCGTAGATATCTATTTTCTTACGCAGGTAAGAAATATAGGTCTCCACAATTCCAGCATCACCGCGGAAGTCGTATTGCCATACATGATCAAGGATTTGTGACTTACTTACAACCCGATCAGCATTTATCATTAAATACCGTAGCAAGATAAATTCAGTAGGAGAGAGCTCGACTAAATTTCCAGCTCGACGCACTTCATGCGTTGCTTCATTCAATTCGAGATCAGCAAAACGAATTTTCTCATCATCGGCTACAACTTCGATCACACCAGTGCGTCGAAGTAGTGCACGTAGCCGCGCTACCAACTCTTCTAAACTAAACGGCTTTGTTACATAATCATCGCCACCGAGTGTGAGACCTTTTATTTTATCTTCGGTTGCATCTTTAGCAGTTAAGAAAAGTACGCCAACGTTATATCCGCCTGCGCGAAGTTGTCGGCAAACTTCAAATCCATCAAGATCTGGCAACATCACATCAAGTACTAGTGCGTGCGGTTTAAATTCTTCGGCTATCCGTAACGCTTCTGCGCCATTTGCTGCAGTGCGAACATCAAAACCAACGAAACGTAAACTCGTCGAAATTAATTCACTAATACTGCTTTCGTCATCGACCACAAGAATGCGATGCATCTTTACATCGGCCTCGTTAGCCATTTTTCTTTCTCTCTCTAGAAGTCCTGTGTTTTTCATAGATGATCACCTCGAGGCGAGCATTCTCCTCTAGTCTGAGTGTTTCCTGAGAAGCATCTGCGGCCGAACAATGAATAATTTAGGGCTTAACAGAACGAAGCAGCGCTTGAGCTACGTCGAGAACCTCGACTGAGGATTCACGAGCCGCTACCCCATCACTCACCATCACGCGACAGAACGGGCACGCAACCGCAACTTCCTCCGCACCGGTAGCAATCGCTTCATCAACGCGATTTAAATTAATTCGAGTTCCAATCTTCTCTTCCATCCACATACGTCCGCCACCTGCGCCACAACAAAATGATCGCTCTTGGTTACGCGGCATTTCAGTAATTTCGATACCAGTTGATTCCAATAACTCACGTGGTGGTTCGTATATTTGGTTATGTCGACCTAAGTAACAAGGATCGTGATAGGTAAGTTTCTTGGTGGATTTATTTATTGGTTTTAACTTACCTTCTTTTACTAAAGTATTAAGAAGTTGAGTGTGATGCACCATCTCTAATTCAAATCCGCTTTGCCGGTAATCGCGACCAATTGTGGTGAAGCAATGTGGGCAAGTTACTACAACCTTCTTCTTCCCCTTAGGTCGCCCTTTGAAAACTTCTTCAAAAGTTTGAATGTTTTCTTTTGCAAGAATTTGATAAAGAAATTCATTACCGGCACGTCGTGCTGGGTCCCCAGTACAAGTTTCTTTCTTTCCAAGCACTGCAAAAGTAACACCCGACATGTAAAGCAACTCCGCAACGGCTTTCGTAGTTTTCTTAGCGCGATCTTCATATGCGCCGGCACAACCAACCCAGAATAAATATTCAACATCATCCGGCAGTGTGCCTTCAACAACTCGAATTGGGAAATCGCACTCAGCTATCCAACCTTCACGGTCCGAACGATTTGACCCCCAAGGGTTTCCCGCCTTTTCTAAATTTCTAAATGTGCCACCAAGTTCAGATGGAAATTCAGATTCGACTAATACTTGGAAGCGGCGCATATTTACAATGTGGTCAATATGTTCGATATCGACCGGACATTCGTTTACACATGCACCACATGTAGTACAAGACCATAAAACTTCTTGCGAAATCGAGTTGCCCACAATTACTTCATCCACGCCTACTTTTACGACCGCTTCGCCGTTTTGTTTTTCATTAAAAGCCCATTCGCTCTTTCCGAACGCATGATCGCGCATCGCCATTATTAATAACTTTGGCGAGAGTGGCTTATCAGTATGCCAAGCTGGACATTGAGATTGGCAACGACCGCATTCAGTGCAGCTCGCCATATCCAGCAAGCCCTTCCATGAAATATCAGAAGTTTTACCAAGCCCAAATAAATCATCTTCAGATGGATCTTCGAAATCAATTTCTTTACCTTTAGATAACATAACTGGCAGCGCACCAAGTGTTGGCGTTGAACCGGCGCTTCGTTTGAAATATATATTAAATGGCGCAAGAAAACGGTGCCAAGCGATACCCATTGTTAAATTAGAAGCAATCACAATAAACCAAGTCATTGAAATTACGATTTTAATTGCCGCAACAACTTGAACTGCAACTTCAAGTGATGAAATTGAAGCGCTGCTAAATACCGAAACGATTGGGTAGGAGAGCGCGTAATGCCAATTCCAAGTTGTAACGCCAGCGAGCGCACCTTCAAGTGCACGAAGTGTTAATACGCAGAGCGCGATTACAACAATCACACCTTCT
>JABMMO010000113.1 GCA_013205455.1 Actinomycetota bacterium | reverse complement strand
TGCAGCAGCTCGAACTAATACTCTCGGCGCAGGTTTCGATGCAGAAGACCAAGCGCTCGCTGACCTGACCATGAGCAATCCACTTCGCGCCTCCTTGTACGCTTTCAATTTGATTCAGAAGAAACGAAAGAAAGTTGAAGGCGCGCCAAAATCAGCGCTAGCTCGCAAAGTTGCAAAAGTTGGCATAGTCGGTGCTGGTTTGATGGCATCCCAACTTGCTCTGATCATGGTTCGAAATCTTAAAGTTCCAGTCGTAATGACCGATTTAGATCAAGAGCGCGTCAATAAGGGCGTTGCATGGGTGCATGCTGAACTTGAAAAACTTGTAGCTAAGAAACGAATGAGCGCCGAGTCCGCCCGTCGATTAGCGCTTTTGGTGACCGGCTCGGTAGATCAAAACGTTTTCGCCAATGCAGATTTTGTGATCGAGGCAATTTTTGAAGAGCTCTCATTAAAGCAAGAGTTATTTAAAAAGTTAGAGACCATCGTTACGCCTGAATGTATTCTTGCTACCAATACTTCTTCGCTATCGGTTGAGAAGATGACCATTGGCTTGAAAAATCCAGAACGCGTTATCGGATTCCATTTCTTTAACCCAGTAGCAATCATGCCACTACTTGAAGTGGCACGTACTTCTACTACTGATGATGCCACAACTGCTACTGCAATCAACGTCGGCAAAGAGTTAAAAAAGACCATGATCATCTGCAAAGATGCACCAGGTTTTGTGGTTAATCGATTGCTAACTAGATTTATGGGAGAAGTCACCGACGCGATGGATGAAGGCACGGCTCCAGATGTCGCGGATAACGCAATGAAATCGCTCGGTTTCCCGATGTCACCATTCCAACTATTAGGTTTAGTCGGACCAGGAGTTGCGCTACATGTGGCGCAAACTTTGAACGCTAATTTAGGACCGCGTTACCGAATTTCGCCAACTATGCAACGTTTAGTTAAGGAAAGTGTAAAAACTTTCTATATAAAGAAAGAGGACGGCACTTTCGGAGCTAATCCAGCTGCACTCGCTCTTGTAGAAAAAGGAAGTAACCCTTCTACCGCCGAGCAAGTAAGAATGCGTGCGCAAACTGCACTGGCGGAAGAAGCTCGGATGATGCTCGATGAAGGCGTGGTTTCATCACCTGCTGAAATTGATTTATGCATGTTGCTTGGCGCCGGTTGGCCGATGCATCTGGGTGGAATATTGCCGTACTTAGATCGTGAAGGTGTGAGCGAATCTGTTACCGGGAAGCGTTTTCATCCGGCCGGAGTTGCTTCACTGGCTTAGTTTTCGAGTTACTCTCTTCAACTTCAACCAGGGAACTGTTCCACTCGACTAATGATCTAGTAATGGTCTGCGCTGTAATGCCGATTTCTTCTAAAATTTGGCTGCGCTTGCCGTGTTCAAAAAATTGTAACGGTACCCCGATTGAATGAATCGGAATATTCAAATTAGCTTCCCGAAACATTTCGGAGATGGTGCTACCGATTCCGCCGTGCTTTATGCCATCTTCAATCACAACTACGCTCTGATAGCGCTGCGCCATAGTTACTAATGATGTTGGTAGCGGCTTAACCCAACGTGGATCAATAACGGTTACGCCAACACCTTCGCGATAAGCCTGACTGGCTGCTTCAACTGCAACTTGCGCCATCGCACCTACGCTAATCAGCAATACATCAGCGCTTTCGCCGCGGTATAAAACATCAATGCCATCGCGCCGTTCAAATGCTGGAATATCTGGTTGGACTACCCCTTTAGGGAAACGGATAAGCGATGGTCGATCACTTATTTCAAGTGATTCACGGAGCGTTTCGCGCAACCGGGCGCCATCGCGTGGCGCTGCAACGCAAAGTGTTGGCACAATGCCAGTTAGCGCTAAATCCCAGATTCCATTATGCGATGGGCCATCATCGCCAGTAATGCCAGATCTATCTAAAACAAATGTGACGCCCGCTTTGTGTAACGCTACGTCTAATAAAAGTTGATCGAAAGCACGATTTAAAAATGTTGAGTAAACCGCAACCACGGGATGTAATCCAGTAAATGCCATACCTGCCGCTGCGGTTGTTGCATGTTGTTCGGCAATGCCAACATCAAGAGTGCGATCTGGAAATTCTTTTTGAAATGCATCTAGGCCAGTTGGCCCGAGCATTGCCGCAGTAATTGCGACTAAATCTTTTCGTTCGTGTCCTAATTCGATTAGCGCCTTGGAAAATACGCTAGTCCAAGATGCTGAAGACTTTGAAAGTGGCGTACCAGTTTCTGGATCAACGATTCCGACAGCGTGAAATTTCTCGGCTTCATCGTTTACGGCTGGTGCGTGACCACGACCTTTTTCGGTGATTACGTGAACTATTACTGGAGCTCCAAATTTCTTAGCCAGTTCAAGCGTGCTTTCAAGTTCTTCAATGTTATGACCATTAATTGGTCCTAGATATTTCAGCCCTAAATCCTCAAACATTCCTTGCGGTGCAATGATGTCTTTAATTCCTTTTTTCATGCCATGCAGAGTTTCATAAATTGGATGGCCGACTACCGGAGTTTTTTCTAATACACCTTTCCCCCACTCCAAAAATTTTTCATACCCTTGAGTTGCGCGTAGCGTTGATAAATGCGCAGCTAATCCGCCAATAGTCGGCGAATAAGAACGTGCGTTATCGTTTACCACAATCACTAATTTCAAATCTGCTGTTGCCGCAATGTTATTTAACGCTTCCCATGACATGCCACCCGTAAGAGCACCATCCCCTACCACCGCAACTACGGTTCGATCGTGCTCACCTTTGATTGCAAAACCTCGGGCAATCCCATCCGCCCAGGAAAGCGCAGTAGATGCGTGCGAGTTTTCAATTACATCGTGTTCGCTCTCGCTCCGATTCGGGTAGCCAGCAATGCCACCGCGTTGCCGCAATTTTTCAAAACCAGCGATTCGTCCGGTTAGCATTTTATGAACATAAGATTGGTGTCCAGTGTCAAAAAGCAAGACATCTTTAGGAGATTCAAATACTCGATGAAGCGCGAGCGTTAATTCCACTACACCTAAATTTGGACCGAGATGGCCGCCACTTTTCGATACTTTTTCAATTAAGAAATCTCTTATCTCGCTCGATAGCGTAGTAAGTTGGAGATAATCTAATTTTGAAAGATCATCCGGTGAATTAATCTGCGAAAGTAAGGTCATAGCAACGACCGCAATACATATTGCATGATGCCACCATGACGGAAATATTCCGCTTCTCCAGGTGTATCAATTCGTACTTTTGCAGTAAAACTCTTGCCGTCAGCGCTTACCCGCACTTGGGTAGGAGTCTTACCTTCATTCAATTCCACAATTCCCGAGATGGCAAATACTTCGCTACCAGTTAGACCAAGTGAAGCAGCGGTTTCACCATCATTGAATTGGAGTGGTAATACACCCATTCCAATTAAATTAGAACGGTGAATTCGTTCAAAAGATTCGGCTATTACAGCACGTACGCCAAGTAGCGCAGTTCCTTTTGCAGCCCAATCTCGAGATGACCCAGATCCATATTCTTTTCCAGCGAGAATAACTAGTGGCACCCCCGCGCTTTGATATGCAGTTGCAGCATCGAAAATAGTTTCTTCTTCCCCACTATTTAAGAAGTTTCGGGTGAACCCACCCTCCACTCCGTTAAGAAGTAAATTCTTCAATCGAATATTTGCAAATGTTCCACGGATCATCACTTCGTGATTACCTCGACGAGAACCGTAAGAATTAAAATCCACGCGCTCAACACCGTGCTCAGCTAAATACTTTCCAGCAGGTGAATCGGCTTTGATGTTTCCAGCTGGCGAAATGTGGTCTGTAGTTATCGAATCGCCCAATATCGCAAGAACTCTTGCGCCGCTAATGTCAGTAACTGGCTTAGGGTTTCGCAGCATTCCGTCGAAATATGGCGGTTTTCGCACATATGTAGATTTAGCGTCCCAATCGAAAACTTTTCCGGTTGGAGTTGCTAACGATTTCCATCGATGATCGCCTTCAAAAACACTCGCATAATCTTTTGTGAACATGTCGCTCGAGATCGATGAATCAATCACGCTCTGAATTTCAGATGGAGTGGGCCAGATATCTTTTAGGAAAACTGGGTTACCGTCTAAATCGTTGCCTAGCGAATCCGAATCAAAATTATGATCCATCGTTCCAGCTAGCGCATATGCAACAACCAGCGGCGGTGAAGCTAAATAGTTCATCTTTACATCAGGGCTAATTCGGCCTTCAAAATTTCGATTGCCCGACAACACTGCGGTTACGGCTAAATCGTTTTCACTAATTGCCTTGCTAATTTCAACTGGGAGTGGACCAGAATTTCCGATACAAGTGACGCAACCATAACCAACTAAATTAAAACCAAGTTTTTCAAGGTAAGGTGTTAATCCAGATTTATCGTAGTAATCGGTAACGACTTTAGATCCAGGCGCCAGCGTGGTTTTTACCCAAGGTTTACTGGTTAGACCTTTTTCAACAGCTTTTTTTGCTAGCAGTCCGGCACCAATCATTACGCTTGGGTTGGAAGTATTTGTGCAAGAAGTGATTGATGCAATTACTACGGCACCATT
>JABMMO010000112.1 GCA_013205455.1 Actinomycetota bacterium | reverse complement strand
TGATGGCAGCGCTCGGTTGGTAAAAATAATTAAGACCTTACTTGCCGGAGTTCTACTTTCGGCAAGTTTTCCGCCTATTAATCTCTGGTTTTTAGCTCCAATTTCGCTAGCGATTTTTTACAATCAACTCGTTGATTCGCAGCTGAAGCTCCGGTTACAAACTTCACTGATTTATGCCATATTCTTCTTTGCGCCGCTATTACATTGGAGTTCCATCTTTGTTGGAGCGCTGCCGTGGCTAATCTTGTCGATCGGAGAATCGCTCTTCTTTTTGTTTTTTGCGATTGTTAAATGGAAAAAAGATACGTTGCATTATGCAAGGTTTGCCGCGCTCTGGGTACTAATCGAGTTAGCAAGGGAAAAATTTCCGTTTGGAGGCTTTGGTTGGGGACGAATTGGATTTTCTCAGATTCAATCACCGCTTAGTTTTTATCTGCCAATAATTGGAGTGGCCGGTTTATCTTTCCTCACTCTGATCTTAACCGTCCATTTGGCAGATCAGAAATACCGCAAAAATACTTTCATTGCATTTGTATTATTAGTCGCACTTGGATATGGAACTGAGAAAATATTCGATGAGCGGATTTCGCAAAATGCTAAAGCTGACACTATTCGGGTAACTTTAATTCAAGGGGGAGTGCCACAAGCTGACCTAGATTTCAACAGCGTTCCGATGGCGGTTTTCGATAAACATTATGAAACAACTTTAAAATTTTTGGAAAGTGAAGATTTTGCAACAACACCAACAGATTTGATAATTTGGCCTGAAAATGCCAGCGATTTAGATCCGTTCCGTACCAAGACCATTGCGGATAAGATTGCTAATCTCAAGAAAGAAGGCGGCGTTGATTTTTTGATAGGTGCGGTTTTAGATGGAAAGACCGGACCTGAAAATGTCGCAATTCATTACCGGAGTAATGGTGAAATCGTGAAATATGTGAAACGTGATTTAGCACCGTTTGGTGAATATATCCCGTTAAGAACTCTCGCTGAAAAAATTTCACCGTTAGCGAGAAATGTCGTCGATTTCCAACCTGGCAAAGTACGCCAAATTTTCAGAGTAAAAACTGGGCAATTCACGCCGTTAATTTGTTTTGAATTATTAGACGATCAAGTCTTTACCGAAAGTGCAAACGAGAGCAATTTCTTAGTTTCAATGACAAATAACGCAACTTTCGGAAAGAGTTCAGAAGCGGCACAGCAATTTCTAATCGCTCGTGTGAGAGCATACGAAATGCGTAAGGTAACTGCAGTTGTTTCTACCACTGGTTTTACTGGTTTTATTGATAGTAAAGGGGGAGTAGCGTTGCAGGCAAAACAATTCGAATCAACTACGCTCTCCAAAGAGATAAATTTGCATGATTATCGGACTCCAATTAGTAGGCATCGCAGCGCCCCAGAAGTGGCTGCTTGTTTGATATTCGCGGTAACTTTTCTACGGAGGAAACGTGGCTAACTTTCCAAAAGTTTTAATAGTCTCTCCGACTTATAATGAAATCGAATCTATCCACGGTTTAATTACTAGAATTGGTACCGTACGCGAAGAGTTAGCAAATCGTTACGATTTATCATTGCTAGTTGTCGATGACAATTCACCAGATGGCACATCAAATGCAGTTAAAGCACGAAACCTGAAGTGGATTCATGTTTTAGATCGCCCTGGGAAAGGTGGACTTGGACCGGCATATATTGCTGGTTTTAAGTGGGGCTTGGCCCAAGATTTTGATTACCTCTGCGAAATTGATGCGGATTTAAGCCATCAACCGGAAGAATTAGTAAATCTTTTAGATGCACTGGCTGGCCATGATTTAGCAATTGGAACCCGCTGGATGCCTGGTGGATCGGTAGTAAATTGGCCAGTTTCGCGCCAGTTAATCTCAAAAGTCGGTACCGGTTATGCCCGAATAGTTTTGAAATTGGAATTAAAAGATATCACTAGCGGTTATCGCGCATTTCATCGCGAAGTTTTAGAGAAAATTGAATTAGAAAGTATTAACTCGCAAGGTTATTGTTTTCAAATTGAAGTTGCGTTGCGCAGTTCTATCAATGGGTTTTCGATCGCACAGATACCGATAACTTTCGTTGAACGAGCAGGCGGAGTCTCTAAAATGAGCAAGAAGATCGTTGTAGAAGCGCTCTGGAACGTCACAAAATGGGGTTTTGGGAGCTATAAGTATCGCCGATAAGTGACATTATGTTAAGTAATGCCAGCGTGAATCAGTTTATAGCTAGCGCTGCAATCGGTTCACAAGAACAGACCAGATTCCTATCCCCGTACGCGCCATCGATCCGGCCAGTTGTAGGCCAATATTTCCCAGCGCGAGTTAAACCAACTTCAACGCCCATTGGGAAAGCTGCAACTTCACGTGAATATGGACGATTCCAATCAGATTGCAACAAATCGCTCATCGTATGCGGCGCGTGGCGTAGCGCCGAATCTTCGATCTTTATCGTCCCATTAGTGATCTCAGCAATCTCTAACCGGATTGCTAACATCGCCGCGACGAAACGATCCAATTCTCTAATATCTTCACTCTCGGTTGGTTCAATCATTAAGGTGCCGGGTACTGGGAAACTCATAGTTGGTGCATGGAAACCATAATCCATTAGCCGCTTAGCGATATCGTCAACGCTCACGCCGCTGATTTTAGTTATTTCACGTAAATCGATAATGCATTCATGTGCAATCAAGCCATTTTTGCCCGTGTAAAGAATTGGATAAGCATCTCTTAATTTGAGGGCAATATAATTCGCCGAAAGAATTGCGACTTCAGTTGCGGTAGTTAAACCAGCACCGCCCATCATCCGAATATATGCCCATGAAATTGGCAAAATCCCAGCCGAACCGAATGGTGCTGCCGATATCGGTCCTGGGCCAGTTTCAGGACCTGCCGTTACATCTAATGGATGGTTTGGTAAAAATGGCGCTAAATGCGATCGCGCAATAACTGGACCCACTCCTGGTCCCCCGCCGCCATGTGGAATACAAAATGTTTTATGTAAATTCAAATGCGAAACGTCAGCACCGA
>JABMMO010000111.1 GCA_013205455.1 Actinomycetota bacterium | reverse complement strand
GATGTTCAATTAACTATGCGTGTGTATGCGCATATCTTTGAAGCTGATAGAGAGAAAGTTGCGGCAAATGTGAATAGAGCGGTTAACGAAGTGCATGAAATGTGCACGGAGCCATTAGAGACAGAAATTATGAGTCGCTCTAAAGCGCCAATTAACCCATCTGACCTGCGCTTTTTCTTACAAACAGGAAATCAAGTTGATTCTGGAACATCGGATTATGAGTCCGGGGCTCTGACCAACTGAGCTACCGCCCCTAGTGGGAACTGAAGTTTAAGGGATATTAATCGATTCAATATCCTTTGGAGAAACGCCACAGCAGCCGCCAATAATTCGTGCGCCTGAATCAATCCATTCCGCAATCAAATCCGGGGAGAAGCTGCCAGAAGTAGGACCACTCCATTCTTTGCGGTTTGCATCCCACTCTCGACCAGCATTTGGATAGACGATGTAAGGCAACTTTGAATTACCTGTTTTAAGTAGATCATTAATTAAGTTTGGCGCGGTGCAATTAATCCCAACCGCAAAGGCATCTTTGCAGGAGGAAACTAGTTCTACAGCCTCACTAAATTCTTGACCAGCATTAGTTTTGTAATTGGAATTACAAGAATAAGAAACCCAGAACGGAATATTGGCGTTGAATTCTGAGATCAAATCTAGAAGCACTTCTACCTCTTGCATATCTGGCATAGTTTCTAAAGCTAAATAATCTGGCTCGGTAGAAATCAATATTTCTAATCTTCGTTCGTGAAATTCCCGCAATTTGGAATTAGAGACGCCGTAACGACCACGATATTCAGAACCATCTGCAAGTGCCGCTCCGTAAGGCCCAACGCTTGCTGCAACTTTTGCATTTCCATCTGCCGCAGATTTCGCTAACTCAGTAGATAAAGTAAGTGCCGAGGTAACTTCAGAATCGCTCCAGCCGCGTTCTTTACAACCAGAAAATGAAATTTGATAAGCGGATGTGATAATTATTTCAGCGCCAGCATCTACAAAAGCTCTATGAGCGCGCTCTATGGCTTTTGGATTAGATCTAAGTAATTCGCCAGTCCATAGCGAGGTCTTTAAGTTAATGCCAAGTCCTTCAAGCGCTGTGGAAAGGCCACCATCTAATTTAAGCGACCTATTCATTTTGCTCGTTTCAATAGAAAATATATAAATCTCAATTAAAGGCCAATTATACAGTTATCATTAGCTCTCATTCCAAAATTTACGAGTCTGGAGCGAAAATATGGCTGGCCAACTTCAAGGCAAACGTGCATTTATTACCGGTTCGTTTCAAGGGGTTGGATTAGGTATAGCAACTGTTTTTGCCAGAGAAGGCGCTGCGCTCGTATTGCATGGTCTGGGCGAGCAATCAGTAATCGATAGCGCGGTAGCGCAAGTTAAATCAGCTGGTTCTCCAAAAGTTGAAACATATGTTTCAGATTTGCGAGATGTTTCTGCTACTGAAAACTTAGTTAAAGAGATTTTAAGAAATGGTGAAATAGATATTTTGGTAAATAACGCGGGGATTCAACATGTCGCTGCAACAGTTGATATGCCGCGTGATAAGTGGGATGACATTATTGCCGTTAATTTAACTTCATATTTCGACACGATGCGTTTACTGCTGCCGCAGATGGCAGCGCGAGGACATGGCCGGGTAATTAATATTTCATCTGTTCATGGAATTGTGGCTTCAGTTTCAAAGGCACCATATGTTGCAGCCAAGCATGGGGTAGTTGGGTTAACTCGCGTTGCTGCATTAGAGCATGCAAATATTGGTAATCGTGAAAATGGTGGCTTAACCATTAATGCGATCTGCCCGGGTTGGGTTGAAACAACTTTAATTGAGCCACAAATTCAAGAGCGAGCGGCGCTGCATGACGGTGATCGCGACGCGGGTGTTGCCGACATTCTTAGAGAGAAACAGCCAAGCATGCGCATGTCTAAGACTTCCGATATCGGCGAAATGGCGCTCTGGTTGTGCAATAAAGCGGCACATAACATCACCGGAACTGCATCTCCCATAGATGGCGGTTGGTCTGCGCAATAATTAGCAAATGAAACGCTTCCCCGCGCTAGTTGCGCTATTTTTTCTTTTTACAAATTCTGCGTCGGCTGCACCTATTTATACATTTCCAGTCGCTGATTGCGCTGTTAAGTATGTCCGTTCACATCATGATTATCCGGCAACCGATATTTTAGCGAAGAAGGGTTGCGCTTTTGTTTCGCCAATAAATGGCGTAATTGAAGATGCAATTCGGGTAGATAAATGGAGTGGTAAAACTAATTTAGGAGAAGATCGCGGTGGGCTTGCGATTTCTATTATTGGTGATGATGGCGTTCGATATTACGGATCACATCTTTCAAAAGTATTGCCTGAAATAATTTCCGGGTTAAGAGTTACATCAGGGCAAAAACTTGGCGAAGTCGGCGCATCTGGTAGCGCTAAAGGGACTGCGCCACATTTACATTTTGGGATCTCGTATCCAACTAAAGCTGGTGATTGGAAAATTAGAAGAGGCGCGGTTTATCCATGGAAGTATTTAGATTCATGGAAAATTGGCGAAGATAAATCACCGGTTTCGGAAGTTTTAAAAGCAAAAGCAAAAGTTAAATAAGAAAAGCCCCAGATTTCTCTGGGGCTTTAATATAACTAGTTAGTGTAATTAGTTAGCTGTAACTGCGTCAGCCTGAGGACCCTTAGGACCTTGGACTACTTCGAAAGTTACTGACTGACCCTCTTCAAGAGACTTGTAGCCATTGCCTTGAATTGCAGAGTAGTGAACGAATACATCTTGTCCGCCACCATCTACAGCAATGAAACCAAAACCTTTTTCTGAGTTGAACCACTTAACTGTGCCTGTTGCCATTTAGCTTTCCTTCGGTACATGGGGGACATTCGTGAATTCCACGAACGCCAGTCTTTCCGTTCTACAGCGATACCGATCTGAGCTTCTCTTCAAATCCACTTGAGTTTCCTCGAGGCGGACCCAAACAGTTCTTGCCAGCAAGCGGGTACTGATAAGCGTTGGACTAAGCGGAAGCGTACTCTGAAAAGTTCCTGATAGAAAATGGCGATATTGCACTTTTTTCACCATGAGATTACGCTCAGATTTACTTAATTAGGTGGGCTGGGGAAGGTGCATCTAACTAAGTACGCAACTTAGTAGATGCTCCTTTTAGAGGAGCTTGCATGATTACGTTATCGCCAATCCATTTGGGTATTACTCATGGCACATTAACCATTCACTCTGCACCGAAATCGCTCTGTTCTCACATCGATTGGTCGCTCGCGGAAGTACTTGGCGTCCCAATAAAAAATGATTGGAAATTGCAACCGCTACTGTCTGGAACTTTTCAATGTTCATTGAATTGGCAGGCAAAGAATGGAACTGCTGCGCGAATGGCTACTTCGCTAGCTGGTTGGAATTATCTTCGTTTCGAAATTAGACAAGATGCAGCGTTGGGAAGCGATGGCGATTACTTCCGATTCACGCCAAATCTAAAATTGCATCGTGCGACTATTGGCCCATCTGGGGATGTAATGATTAATGAAAATCAGATTACTGCCGCAATCTCTCAATTGGGCTCCGAAGAGTTGGCCGAAAAACTGGAAAATATTCTTGGAACTTGCTGGGATCGCGAACTTGAACCGTTTCGAATTGCGATGGGTGATGGTTCGGAAGAATTAATTGATAGAATTTCAGTATGAATCTAAATATCGAACGTAATCGATTAGTTGCGCTGATAGCTGCTGCCGCAATATTAGCCGCCGCAATTGGTGCCGGATTAGCAAAAGTTGGAAGCGGTTTTGCAACTCGCGCTGGTGATGGAATTTCGGTAACTGGAAGTGCAAAAGTTAACGCCACATCCGACAAAGTAGTTTGGACACTTTCGTCACAAGAATCTGCACAAACTCAATCTGCTTCAGTTCAGAAAGTTGAAGCGGGGATTATTGCGTTACAAGATTATTTAATTAAAGGTGGGGTTCCGGCAGATGCGATTTCACTCGGTGCGGTTTCAACTTACCCAAATAATGAATATGTAAATGGCAATCCCACCGGCAGAGTAATTAGCTATCAAGGTTCTCGAACACTTACGGTACGAAGCGCAGATGTAGAATTGGTTAAGAAACTTAGCGATGGCATTGGATCTTTACTTCAAACCGGAGTAAATGTCTCTAACTACGGTCCAAGTTATTATGTCTCAAACCTTGCCGAACTCCGTCCTGATTTGCTGGCGCAAGCGATGAAAGATGCCAAGCTTCGAGCTGAAGCCATCATGGCTGCAACCGGCGGAAAAGTTGGTTCGGTAATTGCCGTGAAGAGCGGTCCGACTCAAGTTACCTCGCCTGATTCAACCGATACTGCAGCTGGTGGTTACTACGACACTTCAACTATTGAAAAAACTATTTCAATTACTGTAACAGTGGCTTTTAAAACAAAGTAACTTATAACGGAATATTGCCATGAGCCCCGCGTAACTGTGGGGCTTTTGCAATTGCCTGGGCAATTGCGCTACGAGTTAAATTAGGTTGAATTATTTCATCAACTACGCCAATTTCAATGGCACGTTCCACGCCGCCAGAAATTTTTTCGTGTTCTGCAGCTAACTCAAGTTCCATCGCGTCGCGTTGATCATCAGGAACATCAGCCAAAATTCTTCTATGTAATACTCGGATTGCAGCTACTGCACCCATAACTGCAACTTCTGCAGTCGGCCAAGCAAATACTGTAGTTGCGCCAAGTGATCTGGAATTCATAGCAATATATGCGCCGCCATATGCTTTGCGCGTAACTAGAGTTACGCGAGGGACCACGGCTTCACCAAATGCGTGGAGCAACTTTGCGCCGCGGCGTACAACGCCGTCCCATTCTTGGCCGACGCCAGGTAAGTAACCAGGTACATCAACCAATACAACAAGTGGAATTCCAAATGAATCGCAGAGTCTGACAAAGCGAGCAGCCTTTTCTGCAGATGATGAATCTAAACAACCACCAAGTCGAAGTGGATTATTTGCGACAACACCAACGGTTCGACCACCTAATCGACCAAGCGCAATAGTGATATTTGGCGCCCATTTTGGGAAAAGCTCTTGAGATTCTGAATCTTTATCTAATAAGCCTGCAATCAGCGGATGCACGTCATAGGCACGTTTTCCAGATTCTGGTAATAATTTAGCTAAATCAAGTTCTGGAATTTCGGTTGCAATTTTGCCTTGATTTCCGAAAAGTGAAGTTAATTTTCGGATCGCTTCGTAAGATTCAATTTCAGTTTCGGCGACTATATGTACAACACCGCTGCGCCGACCATGTGGTTCCGGACCGCCAAGGCGAGCCATATCCACATTCTCACCAGTAACGCTACGCACTACATCTGGGCCAGTTACAAATATTCTGCCATCAGGTGCGAGCACAACCACATCGGTAAGTGAAGGTCCGTATGCACCGCCACCAGCAGCTGGTCCTACTACTAATGAAAATTGTGGAATCTTTCCGCTAGCTTGAATCATCGCTTGAAAAACTCGACCAAATGCATCTAATGAAAGCACGCCCTCACGTAATCGCGCGCCGCCCGAGTGCCAAATTCCAACAATTGGCGTGTTATTTTTACGAGCGTATTCATAAGCTGCACAAATTACTTTCGCGCCATCATTTCCCATGGCGCCACCTTGAATTGTGGCATCGCAGGCAAAAACTGTTACTGCAACGCCGTCAACGCTGCCGTGAGCTGCCAACATTCCAGATTTATCTCGCTCTGAAAGTAATTTAATGGTTCCGCTATCTAAAATTCGTTCAATTCTTAATTGCGGATCGCGTGGATCGATCGCCGCTTCGCTCATTTACTTGCCTTCATAAGATTTAACAGCGAGCACAACGTTATGCCCACCGAAACCAAATGAATCATTAAGCGCTGCAATCGGTCCGGCTGGCAATGGTCTAGCAACATTCATTACAACATCTAGCTTTACAGCGGGATCTAACTCATCAACATTTATTGTTGGGGGAGCTAGGCGATGATGCAGTGCGAGGACCACAAATATCGCTTCAATTGCGCCAGCGCCACCAAGCAAGTGTCCAGTCATTGATTTTGTTGCAGAAACTGTTACATGTGAAATCTCATCACCGAATGCGCCAACTAACGCCGAAGCTTCAGCGACATCACCAGCAGGTGTTGAAGTAGCGTGCGCATTTAAGTGCACAATATCTTTGGTAGTTAGGCCGGCATCGGCAAGTGCAATTTCAATAGCGCGTTTAACGCCGCTGCCTTCAGGATCTGGTGCGGCTATGTGATAACCATCTGAAGTTAAACCTTGTCCCGCAATCTCAGCATAAATTTTTGCACCGCGTGCGATTGCATGTTCATACTCTTCTAGAACTAATATGCCGCCACCTTCACCAAGTACAAAGCCATCTCGATTTACATCGTATGGGCGCGAAGCTTTTTCTGGTTCATCATTACGAGTAGATAAAGCCTTCATAGAAGCAAAACCAGCCATTGGGAGCGCATGTATTGCTGCTTCAACGCCACCAGCCAACACAACATCAGCGCGGTTATTTCGAATCATCTCAAGTGCATAGCCGATTGCTTCTGCACCGGATGCACATGCGCTGACCGGAGTGTGTACGCCAGCTTTAGCGCCGAGTTCTAATCCAACATTTGCGGCAGGTCCGTTTGGCATCAACATTGGCACCGTATGTGGACTTATCAATCGTGCGCCTTTAGTTTTCAAAACATCATATGCATCAAGAAGTGTGATTACACCACCGATTCCGGAGGCGATCACTACACCAAGCCGCTCTTTATCAATTTCAGGTTTACCAGCATCTTGCCAAGCTTCGCGAGATGCAATTAACGCAAATTGTTCTGAGCGATCTAGCCGCCGAGTTTCTACGCGATCCATAACTTCAATTGGTTCAACCGCAATTGGTGCGCCAATTGAAACCGGGATTGTGGAAACCCATTCACCTTGCAGTGTGCGCACGCCACTTTTGCCCGCAATTAGCGCAGCCCAAGTAGATTCGACATCTCCGCCAAGGGGAGTAGTAGCACCAAGACCGGTGACTACTACACGACGTTTATTCATCTCGGTTATCTAAAACCTAGTAAATAGAGCGTTACTTTGCTGCGTTAACAATAAAGTTAACGGCATCGCCAACTGTTGCAAGTTCAGTAACTTTGTCATCTGGAATCTTTACGCCAAAACGCTCTTCAGCAGCGACTACAACTTCAACCATGCTGAGGGAGTCGACATCAAGATCGTCGGTAAAGTTCTTACCAAGTTCGATTGATGCTGCAGGAATACCTGCGACCTCTTCAACAATCTCTTTAAGTCCTGCTAGTACTGCATCTGGTGATAGTGACATTTTACATTCTCCTTATTTATTAGTAATTACTTATTACTACTTGCAGCCGGAAGTTCTATTGCCTGGGCGGCATAGACCAATCCTGCTCCAAATCCGATTATTAGTGCAGTTTTGCCATGTAAATCTGGGCGTTCGGCTAGTAATGAATCCATTGCAATTGGTACTGATGCGGCTGAAGTATTCCCTGAAACCCTAACATCGCGCGCTATCGCCACGGTATCTGGCAGCTTCATAGATTTTGCCATCGAATCAATGATTCGCATATTGGCTTGATGCGGAATAAATGCATCGAGCGTTTCTGGCGTTAACCCAGCGGCTGCCAGAGCTTGCAAGCCAATTGGCGCCATTTGATAAACCGCCCAACGAAATACCGTCTGGCCTTGCATAGAAATATCAGGCCAACCTAAAGATTCAGGG
>JABMMO010000110.1 GCA_013205455.1 Actinomycetota bacterium | reverse complement strand
TAATGTGATGATCAAATCTTCAGGGCGCGCCATTTCTACAACCATCTCGATAACGGTAGGCATTGAGGGTTCGTAAATTACTTTTGTTGGATCCATTTTTTGGGCAATGCTTAAAGATGTCACGCCTTGGATTGGGGTCTCACTCGCTGCATATACTTCAAGTAGAAAAACTTTATCGGCGATCGATAATTCCTTGGCAAATTCACTTAGAAAATAAGCAGTACGACTAAATCTATGAGGTTGGAATATGGCCAATACCCGACCATTTGGATTGTAATTTTGAGCAGTTTCTAGCGTTACTCGAACCTCGGTTGGATGATGGCCATAATCGTCAATCACCGTAATGCCATTAACTTTGCCTTTTAATTCAAATCTTCGCCGAGCACCGGTAAAAGTTTTTAATCCTTGGATAATTTCTGGAGCTGGATAACCCATCACTAAAGCGGCCGTTAAAGTACCAGCCGCGTTTAATACATTATGCCTGCCCGGGACTGAAAGTTGGAGTTCACCGAGAACTCTTCCACGCCAAGTTATTCGAGCGCTTGCAGAATTAGAATCTAACGCAATCCGATCTACCTTCAAATCACAGTCTGAACTTTCCCCGTAAGTTGCCAAATTAATGCTCGTTGAATTTATTTTTGGAATTAACCGTCGCACACCTGGGTCATCCCCGCAAATAATTAGAAAACCATCGCTCTGAATCGTTCCGACAAAATTAGCAAACACTTCATCGACTGCTTTTTCATCAGCGAAATGATCCACATGATCCAGTTCAATATTGGTGATAATGGCTCCATCTGGTTTGTATACCAAGAAAGATCCATCAGATTCATCTGCTTCAGCAACAAATACATCACCACTACCGTGGTGAGCGTTAGTCCCGGAATTTGAAACGGTCGCACCAATTGCAAAGGATGGATCAACACCACAATGTTGCAACGCCACAGTTAACATCGAGGTGGTGGTGGTCTTACCATGCGTGCCAGCAATTGCGACCGAACGCTTTTGGGACATGAGAATTGCTAGCGCTTCGGCGCGTAATAACACAGGCAGGTTGTGCGCTCTGGCATATTTAAGTTCAACATTTGATTCTGAAATTGCACTAGAAATTACGACGATATCCCGACCTGCGATATTTTCTTCGGCATGCGATGCAAATGCTGCCACCCCTAACTTTCGAAGTCCTTGTAACGCTTGCGAATCTTTAATATCCGAACCAGAAACCGCAATATCGAGCGCCACCAATATCCGGGCGATTCCGCTCATGCCAGAACCACCAATTCCAATTAAATGGACTTTTGCCAATTTGAAATCGACGAAATTTATAGGGTTCATTATTTGCTCACCGATAGCGCAAGTTTTGCAATATCTTTTGCAGTCTCTTTAATTTTTACAGTTACCGCCATCGATGAATAGGTCTTGCTCTTCGCGATTTCAGATTCAATATTTTTACCAAGCCATTCGGCGGTAAATTCTGAATTTTTAATCATGGTGGCCGAATTCTTAGCCATTAACTCATCGGCGTTCGCTTCTTGTTCGCCATTTCCAATTGGAAGTGGAATTAAAATCGCGTACCGATTAACTACTGCCAACTCCGCGCAAGTTACAGCGCCACTCCGACAAATTACGATGTCAGCAGCTGCGTAAACCCGTGCAATGTTATGAAAATATTGAGTTGGGAAATAGCCAGTTCGGGCAATTGGTAGCGTGTTATGCATCCCGACTGCGTGCGCTATTTGAATCGGATATTTTTGGGAACCAAGATATTCCGAAACTACTTTATTAATTCGCTCCGAACCAAGTGAGCCGCCGAAGACCGCGATAATTGGTTTATCGGGAGAAAGTCCCCATTCCTTTGCTTGGCTAATTCTAAGTTCAACTAATTCACTTGGTTTAAGTTGGGAAACCGCAACAATGTCATCTCGCAAGGGCATTCCGGTATTGATGGACTCTGGCCACTTTCGTTGGACTGAGCCAAAATTCACGGTGACGATCTTTGCAAATAGTCTACCTAAACGATTTGCCCACCCTGGTTTAGCGTTTGCTTCATGGATAACAATTGGAATTCGTAATACAGCCGCGGCTAAATAAGCAGATGCCGCGACATAGCCACCAAAACCAATAACAACTGAAGCGTTTTTAATGATGCGAATTGATGTGAATACACTTCCGATTAGAGCAAACGGCCATTTTAATATTGATAGCGAAATTTTTCGAGGCAGCGCAACTTTAGGTATAACTTTCAATGGAAAACCACGACTAGGTACTAATGCATTCTCTAGTCCAGTTTTAGTGCCGATAAACTCACATTGCAGCGCCGGGTTAATTTTTTGCAATTCCACTGCGACCGCAAGGGCTGGTTCAATATGGCCAGCAGTACCACCTCCGGCCAGAATGATTTTTTTAGCTCCAGTTGCCATTACTTAGCCAACTTAAGTTTTCTACGTTGCAAAATCGCTTCTCTAATATTTGGTGTCCTTCGAGCTACGCCAAGCACGAAACCTGCCGCAATAAATACTGAGAGCAGTGAAGATCCACCGTAGGACATAAACGGCAAAGTTACACC
>JABMMO010000109.1 GCA_013205455.1 Actinomycetota bacterium | reverse complement strand
GAGTTTTTTAATCGTGCGCTAATTGAAATGGGCGTCAATACTGGCATCGTCTTAACGCTGGTCTTTGCACTATTTTTATCTCGCGCGGCACGCGCAAGAAGCGCTGCAAAGTAGCATTAAATATTTAACCTTTTATTTGCACACTCTTGCTGGTGGCTCGAGCAAGAATAAGCAAACCTTTATTTTTTAGGGTTTGAAAATGCGGGTCCTAAAATCGAGGCGATGTCCAAGACATTTAATCCAATTAAGTCGGCCATGGCATTTCGTGCTTTACTGGCCTGTCGATTGCAGATCGCATTAGCGACTTTTTCATGCTCCTCAATTCTTCTTCCATGTCCTATTCCCACGGTTACTTCCACACTTAGCCGCAATACTGATTCAATTGCGACCCCAATCTGAACCAATATTTCGTTGTGGGTAGATTGCATAATTGTTCTGTGGAATTTCAGGTCTGCTTCAATAAAAGCAAGTTCATCATCTTTCGCGTAATTTAATTCTCTAGTAAGTGCAGCAATAAGTTGGAGCTCGGGGTCGCTTGCTCGTTCAGCAGCGAGCGCACAAGCTGCTGGCTCGATCATGGATCGGAGGTCTGTCAGATCTCGTAAAAATTTTGGATCAAAATCTTGCCCAATTCTCCAAAATAGAATTTCTGGATCTAGTAGCTGCCACATGGAACTCGGCAGTACCTGTGTTCCACGTTTAGGGCGGGTTTCAACCAACCCTTTGGCCGCCAACACCCGAATGGCCTCTCGAATAACACCTCGCCCGACGTCAAGTTTTTCAACAAACTCTTCCTCGAAGGGCAGGATCTCCCCGACGGCATATTTGCCATTAACGATGTCGCGGCCGATGAGGGCGACCACCGCAGCATGGTTTAGCCGAGCAGGGGTGGGGGAAGTTTCAGTGCTCACTCGGACTCCCGTTCTATCGATTGATCTCAAAGCGCCACTGCTATACAAAATCTGAGGGCAGAATAACTTGTCGGATGTTATCAGTTGTGCGCTGACCTGTGCTGATGGAGTTTTAGCGGCTGATGGCTCACTTTTACGCCTATCGATCGCCCCTGGAGGAAACGAATAATTAATTAGTCGTACATATTGACATTGGGATTGGTTTCCGCTTTTCTTACCATGCTGGCAAAAATAATTTTTGTCCGCGGATGAAACCGAATTAAAAATGTTCCACTCGGACGCGTGCCTGCCGCCCGTTTAATATAGAGATTAGGGGTATTTAGGTGAAGAAAACTTCGAAAGGTGCCGTGCTCTCGACGTTAGTTGCGCTAACTATGATCGGCAGCACCGTTGTAGCACCAGCATCACATTCCGCAAAGGCTCCCGCTTGGCCATCTCAGACTGCCAAATTGAAGGGCGTCACTCTCACGATGTGGTGCGCAGCCGCGTCTTTGGCAATTCCGAAGTCAGTTATTTCTAGCTTCGAGAGAGCTACTGGGGCAAAAATTAAAGTTGTCACAATTCCAGATCCATACGAATCTCCAGTGCTAGCCAAGATCGCAACTGGCGACAAACCAGATGTCGCCTTCTGGTCGCCAACAAAATCTGGGCTCACCAGTATTAACGCGAAAGCTAACTTGCTCTCGCTAAATGGTGCCCCTTGGATCAGTTCAGTAGATCCTGCTCTTCGGGATGTATTTGGCCTTCTTGGTACAACTCGTTACGCCGCTTTGATCGGTACACCGAACCTAGTTGGCATGTTCTACAACAAGGAAGCATTTGCTAAAGCTGGTATCACTACTCTCCCAAAGAACTTTACCCAGATGACTGCTGCTGCGGTTAAGTTGAAGGCCGCCGGTATTACTCCGTTTTACGACGCTGCCAAGGATGCTTGGCCAACTCAATTCATGGTGCAGAGCTTGCTTGGCGATGCTGCAAAATCAGGTTGGTACCAAAAGTTGAACTCACGTGAGGCTAAATTCACCGACCCGACCTTCATCAATGCAGTGACTACTTATAAATCTCTGATCGATCAAGGTTTATATAACTCTGATATCAAAAGCGGCACCTTTGCAGCCCAGACGACAGCGCTATTAAAAGGTGATGTAGCGATGGTCAATCAGGGAAGCTTTTTAGGTCCAGCACTTTTGGCAGAAGCTGGTGACGCAGCCACTCTTGACGCAAAGATTGGCTATTTCGGAATTTCGCCTACTAGCAATTTGACGTTGTCGCTTCCCGGCCAAACCGATGCGATAGTCGCATTCAAAACCGGTAACGCAAAACGTGAAGCTGCGACTAAGCAATTCCTTGCATACTGGATGGGCAAAGGCTACGCAGCCTTCATCGATGACCGGAGCTACATCTCACTTCAACCAAAAGTTCCTTCGCCATCTACAGTTCCGAAACTCTTCATTCAGGTCGCCAGCGGATTGAAAAATTCCGTCGGTGCAATACAGTCGCAGGCCCTTGCGACTCCTGACATTCACGTCTATCTCAGCAACATGATCAATGGCACGATGACCATTGAAGAAGTTGCACAAGCTATGCAGACGCAATTCGAGCAATTGGCGAAAGCCCAAGGCGCGAAAGGCTTCTAAGCAAGCGTTAAGTGGGCTTCGTAAGAGTTATTCTTATGAAGCCCACTTAACTATCTCGAATGAGGCCAAGCATTACAATTTTCAGGGGACGATCAAATGAATGCCGGTGCCAAAGTTAAATTACTTCTGAAGAGACCTCGAATCAACGCGGCGAGTAAAGCGCACTCAACTCATCCAATCTGGTTTATTGTTCCAGCTTTTTTCTTTTTAATAATTTTCTTCATTGTGCCAACGGTTTTAAATTTCGTCTACTCGTTCACCGACTGGTCAAGTTTTAAAACAGAAGTCAATTTTTCAGGGTTTAGTAATTTCAGCCAATTGTTTTCAAGTGGCAATCTCGTGGCAGACTTGCGCATCACAATTCTTTACGCAGTTCTGGTCGCAGTTTTTCAGAATCTTTTCGGATTTGCTCTCGCACTTTTACTCGAACGAGATACGCTCCTTAACCGAATTGCTAGGGCATCTTTTTTTATCCCGGTCATCATGTCGGCTTTAGCAGTCGGTTATGTTTTTCAAGCAGTATTAGAACCAAAGGGCCCCGTAAACTCGATATTCAGTTTTTTTGCGGGTCGACCTGTCGAAATCCCATGGCTATATAGCACCACATGGACAATCGTTGTCGTCTCTGTAATTCACGCGTGGAAATGGATGGGTTTGGCGATGCTCATTTTTCTCGCCGGCCTCAAGACGATCGATAGTGAAGTACTAGAAGCAGCCCGCATCGATGGTGCCTCCTGGTTTCAAACGCTTCGCACGATTCGGTTTCCACTCCTCGCGCCGGCGATAACTTTTAATGTCGCAACTTCGTTGCTTGGTTCGATGAATAGTTTTGACATCGTTCAAGCAACAACTCAGGGCGGCCCCGGTGGAACAACGGAGCTGCTTAACATCTACATCGTTAGAGCTTTTGGTCAAGGGCTATTCGCGCAAGCAACGGCAATGAGTTTGGTTCTCCTCATCATGGTGATGGTCCTGGCATTTCCACTCATTTGGTCTCTACGCAAAAGAGAACAAATCCTGTGATAAAAATTCTGAAGCTTCGGTCTATCTGATGCTAACCAACGCACTACAACGCCCATCGCGAATCTTCCAGCCACTCGCAGTTCTGCTCACCATGATTTTTTCACTTGGTGTGCCGTTCTGGGTCATCATTGTCACGGCTGGTAAATCGGCAGTTGAAGCGCGGCAACCTAACCTGGCGTTACCAAGCCAGTGGGAGTTTGGCAAAAATATTTCCACCACATTTAGCGAAGGCAATATGGGTGTCGCTTCGCTTGGAAGTCTTCTCCTATTAATTCCATCTGTCTTTGGAGTTCTGCTGCTTGGAGCCATGGCATCTTGGGTGTTAGCACGGCGGAAAACCCGTGGCCTTTCGATCGCGTACACGATCGGCATCAGTGGCGTGATTGTTCCGCCCGCCATCGTCCCGATTGTGCTCTTGCTAAAACAGATCGGCCTTCAAGGTACTCCGCTCGGATTAATCGGCGTGTACATCGGTATGTATATGTCCACCGTAATTTTTTTCATCACAGGATTTATTCGAACGATTCCCATAGAACTTGAGGAGGCGGCCCGCGTAGACGGCGCGAATCCGATGAGAGTCTTCTTCCGAATCATCTTTCCCCTCCTCGGGCCAGTAGTTGCGACTGCAACAATTTTGGTTTCATTATTTATCTGGAATGACGTTTTCTACGCACTATTTGTTGTTGGCGGCCGTCTCGATACGTTGCCATTGAACTTATACCAAGTCGCAAGTTCCGGGCTGTACCTACAGAATTGGAATTTAATCTTTTCTTACATTCTGCTCATGACACTTCCGATGCTACTCGTCTTCATTTTCGCGCAACGTCGAATTATTTCAGGAGTTACCAGCGGTGCAGTCAAGTAGTTCACATCGCAGAAAACTTAACCCATCACCGTCCCAGTACTTTCAGAGTTAAATCGGCGCTTACGCGAAAAAGCTCCCATGTTGATCTCATTTCCGGTATGTAAACAGCGCACCCGAACAGGCTCAACATCATGGTTACGTCCGCCACTTACTTCACTAATGAGTTGGGTCATAACTTTGCCAACCATAGGAGCGTTCTTAAATTGATTTCCGCTAGTACCTATTGCTACATAAAAACCATCAAGATCAGTTCGATCATAAATTGGAGTCCAATCAGAGGCGACGTCATAGACTCCAACAATTCCTAGTGCTGTATTAGGAATCTGCAACTCTGGCAGACGTCGTGCGGCTCTTGTAACT
>JABMMO010000108.1 GCA_013205455.1 Actinomycetota bacterium | reverse complement strand
CGGTTTGGATGCAACGCCGAATCCAAAAATGTGGGATGCGTTCGATTTCGGTTGCGGTAGATATTACCAATTACGTAATGCTTGAACTCGGTCAACCACTGCATGCTTTTGACTCTGATAAAATATCTGGAAAAATTCATGTGCAAAGTGCCGGGAAATTTTCTAAGATTAAAACTCTAGATGGCGTAGAACGGAATTTGAATAAAGACGATTTATTAATTACCGATGATAAAAATGCACTTGCAATTGCAGGAACTATGGGTGGGCTCGATTCAGAAGTAACAGCTGAAACCAAGAGAATAACTATTGAAGCTGCCCATTTTTCAGCGTTGGCGGTGGCTAAGAATTCGCGGCACCATATTCTCTCGTCTGAGGCGTCAAGAAGATTTGAACGCGGAGTTGATCCTGCACTGGCTGAAATCGCATCAGCGAGAGCGGCGCAATTATTAATTGAATTGACTGGAGCTCAATATGTTGGCGTGGAATCAGATGGCGCAATGAAAAGTACGCCAACGATTCCATTAATTCCTGCAAATATTGCAACGCTAATTGGTTACGGCTATACCGATGCCCAAGTAGCGGCAGCTTTAGAATCAGTTGGCTGCTTGGTTAATCAATCAGGTAAATCATCAACTTGGGCAATTACACCGCCTAGTTGGAGACCTGATTTGCAAAATACTGCAGATTTAGCAGAAGAAGTTGCACGTCGATACGGATATCAATTGATTCCATCATTGCTGCCACCTATCAGAACTACCGGAGAATCCGGATTGAACTTGGCGCAGAAACGTAAGCGCGCAATTGCAATCAAGTTAGCAAATCTAGGATTAACTGAAGTGCAAACTTATCCTTTTGTAAGCGCTGAGATTATGAAATTGCTTGGATTTACTGGTGATCGAGCGAAGACATTCAAAATCGCAAATCCCATGTCTGAAGAAACGCCATTTTTGCGTACGCACCTCACTCCTGGACTTTTATTAACTGCCCAACGAAATATAAATCGTGGAGCCAAGAGCATTGCAATTTTTGAATTAGGATCTATTTTCCGAAACTTAACTGAGTTGAAACCAGAAGCAGTAATTAGAACGGATAAAAGACCAACTGGCACCGAAATCTCAGAAATTTATAATTCGGTACCAAAACAACCATTACATGCAGGCGGGGTTCTAGGGGGCAAAATTGAAAACGCTGGTTGGTGGGGTAAGGGCAGAGCCGTTTCATGGAGCGATGCAGTTGATATGGCAGCAACGTTGCTTAACGAAATGGGCGCCACTTACAAAGTTTCGAATACTGAATTAGCGCCTTGGCATCCCGGTCGATGTGCCGAATTTCAAATAGACGGTAAGCCGGTAGCTCATGCGGGCGAATTACACCCCAGAATAATTTCGGAATTAGGTTTACCGGAGCGAACTTCAGCTTTTGTAGTTGTACTAGATGCAGTGCCATTCCGGGAACAAGTCTCTGCTCCTAAAGTTTGGACCATGCCTGCAGCAATTCAAGATATTTCGCTTATAGTTGCGGAAACAGTTAGCTCCGCAGATGTTTCAGAGGCGTTAAAAACTGGAGCTGGTGATTTATTAGAGTCCATCACGCTTTTTGATCGGTATGACCAAGTTGGCGAAGGGAAAATCTCGCTAGCTTTCACTTTAGTTTTCCGATCCGAAGATCGCACCCTAACTGCAGAAGAGGTTTCATTGCTCCGCGAATCCGCTGGAAACGCAGCAGTCAAAGCATGTGGAGCTGTGATCCGTTCTGCATAAATATGCACGGTTTTGTATATTTATACATGTAATGTTACGCTCAGGCCATGAAAACAGGAGTAGTAGGGGCTAGCGGATATGCAGGTGGCGAATTGTTACGCCTACTTTCAATGCACCCTAATTTCGAACTTTTCTATATCGCGGCCGGCTCTAATGCGGGGGAGCCGATTACTAATGTGCATCCGCAATTAACTCAGTTTAGCGGTAGAAATTTTGCGGTAACTGAAATCTCGAAAATCAACGAATGTGATGTAGTTTTTCTGGCGCTGCCACATGGTGAATCCGCAAAATTGATTGCGCAAATTATTGATACCGTAAAAATCATAGATTTAGGTGCAGATTTTAGATTGGCTAGTAAAGCGTCGTGGGAAAAATACTACGGTGGTACATACGCTGGTTCTTGGCAATACGGTTTGCCGGAACTTCTCAATATTGATGCGAAGAGCAATCGGATATCAAATCCTGGTTGTTACGCCACAGCTATT
>JABMMO010000107.1 GCA_013205455.1 Actinomycetota bacterium | reverse complement strand
CTAACTGGAGATGGCTTAAAGGCCCGTGATGAAATTGTAGAATTCTTAGCGAACGCTAAAAAAGATTCAAATCGCTTCGAAGAGAAGCGTGAGGCGTACTTTGAGCGAATGATTGCTCGAGGGCAAAACCCAATCCGAATTTAAAGCAGAGTCGAGTTCCACAAGCGGGGAATAATCCCGACACGCCGAAGGTTGGTGTGACAGGGAGAGTACTTCTGTGGGAGTGTCCGCCCCGTACCCCCTAAAGGGTTTAGTTGTTTTTGAGCAATCAAGTTATCAAGCGATGAAAGCGAGGTGAGAGATCCATGGCAACTGATTACGACACCCCGAGAAAAACGGATGAAGAACTTCATGAAGAATCCCTTGAAGAGTTAAAAGCTCGACGCTCAGACGCGCAATCCGGCCAAGTAGATATTGATGAAGAAGAAGCTGCTGAAAATCTTGAACTTCCTGGCGCTGATTTATCTGGCGAAGAGTTAGCAGTTCGAGTTGTCCCTAAACAGACTGATGAATTTACTTGTTCTCGCTGTTTCTTAGTGCAGCACCACACACAACTCGCTCGCAGTGAAGGCGCTAAATCAATCTGCAAGGATTGTGCTTAACTCTTTATATTTTCGGCTCGAAATTAAAATATATGGCGTCGGATCTAATTCATCTAAAATTTCAATCATTACCCCAGTATGAACCCAAAACCTAACTTCTAAATGTGCGGCCGGATCGCTTTCTACGCCACGAATTAATTGCATCTGGGATTTATCTAACGGTGTAACTTTCTTAATGTAATTTCGAGATATTTTAAAGTTCCCAGTAGTTAGCTCACTCTGGGTTACTCGAATTTCAAGAGGGCTGCTAATCCAAAGTAAAAGTAAAGCCAAGAGTGAGATGGCGAGCACTAATTGCGTTGGATTATTTCCGAAAGCCGCCCAGATAACGATGTTGATCGAAGCGATTATGCAAGCTAGAAAAAGCCATAACCCTATGCTCCATCGAAGCTTCTCGCTAAAAATGAGATTGTTATCGCTTGGAATTGGAGCGCTCATGAGTAGGAAGGTACTTGATTGCTGGAGTAATCTTGCGGCATGAGTCGAGTTGCGAGCACAATTCCACCGGAGGGTGCGCAAGTTCCAGAACGCCATCCAAAAGCACCGCCACCTGGTTCGATAATTCCATCACACTTCGGTCATTGTTTTGGCTGCGGAGATTTACATCCAACTGGATTGCATTTAGTTGCAACTGCAGGCGAAGCAATGGATCTAACTGCTACTTTCACCGTCACTTTAGATCATCAAGGTGCGCCCGGATTGGCACATGGCGGATTACTATCTCTGGCATTTGATGAAGCGCTCGGAAAATTAATGTGGCTAATTCGAGCTCCAGCCGTTACTGCGCGGTTAGAAACTGATTTTTTGAAACCAGTACCGATTGGAAGCGTCCTACACATTACCGCGCGAATTACTGGCCGAGTCAGTCGAAAAGTTTATGCGACTGCTGAGGGGCGCTTAAATTCACCAGATGGTCCAATTGCGGTTACTGCCGCATCTCTATATGTTGTCGTGCCTATGAAGCACTTTTTAAATAACGCGCCAAAAGAGTATTTAGATCATGTGGCAAAACATCCGGAGCTTTTAGCATTTGTAGATCCAGATTTCGAGATCAACCCGTGAAAGTTCTAATCACTCGATTAGATAAGGATTTACCGCTTCCTAATTATGCTAAAGGTGGCGATGCGGGCGCAGATATTTACGCGCGGATCGATTTCGAATTAGCTCCAGGAGCGCGTGCGTTAATCCCAACCGGAATCGCCATCGCGCTGCCCGATGGATATGTGGCGCTAGTACATCCAAGATCTGGTTTAGCAATTAAATCTGGAATCTCCATGGTTAATACGCCAGGCACAGTTGATGCTGGATATCGTGGGGAACTCCAAGTTATTTTAATCAATCATGATTTAACTGAAACATTTCACGGCAAGCGCGGTGATCGAATCGCCCAACTCGTAATCCAAAAAGTTGAACGCGCAGAATTTGTGGAGGTAGATGGCTTACCTGGCTCCGGTCGCGGCGATGGTGGTTTTGGATCAACGGGTAAATCTTGAGCGAGAACCACGAAGCAAAAGCAAAGATTTTAGCGGCCTTAGGTGGGGTCAAAGGTTTGATTGATTCCGGGATTCCTGCTTTGGTTTTCTTAATAGTTTTCAACATTTCGCATGATTTAAAGAGCGCCGCGACTTATGCGCTCGCACTTTCAGCCTTAATTACCTTATTCCGATTGGTAAAACGGGAGACGATTCAAAATGCACTCTCTGGAATAGTTGGGGTTGGCATCTGTTATTGGTTCGCGCGAAGCACTGGGAAAGCCGAAGATTTTTACTTACCTGGATTAATTACAAATTTAGTTTATGGTGCCGCGTACACGCTTTCGATTTTGGTTGGTTGGCCAATTATTGGTGTCGTGCTCGGCCCAATTCTTGGCGAAAATTTTCTTTGGCGGAAAGACCCAGCCCGTAAAAAAATGTATACGCAAGCTAGTTGGCTCTGGGTTGGACTATTTGGGGCAAGGTTAATAGTGCAATACCCGCTTTACCGTTCTGGCAATGTAAATCTTTTAGGTTCTGCGCGATTAATTATGGGCTATCCACTATTTTTTGCTACTGGATGGGCAACTTGGTTAATTAT
>JABMMO010000106.1 GCA_013205455.1 Actinomycetota bacterium | reverse complement strand
GTGCTAATTCCGGAACGACGTAACGCCAGCATCACCGCCACTGCCTGGAAAGCCTCCGCAGGCGCGGCAGCGCGATTACCTATTGCCCAAGTAAAAAATCTTGCACGTTCGATCGAAGATGCTAAAGAATTCGGTTGCTTCATCGTGGGTCTCGATGGAGAGAGCACGGACACGGTAGATGGCTTGAAAATCGCTACCGATTCGCTCTATGTCATCGTAGGCAGCGAAGGTAAAGGGCTCTCCCGGCTAGTGCGCGAAAAGTGTGATGTTGTAGTTTCGATTCCAATGCGTCAAAGCGTGGAATCTTTAAATGCAAGCGTTGCGATGGCAATTGCACTTTACACAATTGAAGAAAAACGACGAAAAGTAGAATAGTAAATTAGAGAGATAGAAGCATGAACTACCAAAGATTTATCGCGCTCGGGGACTCAATGACCGAGGGTATGACCGATGAAGTAATCAATGGAAAATTTCGCGGCTGGGCCGATCGTGTGGCTGATGTCTTAGCTAAAGATAACCCCGACTTTTCTTATGTAAATCTGGCCGTTCGCGGAAAATTAATTGGCCAAGTAGCACGTGAGCAAGTACCAGCTGCGCTCAATTTGATTGAAGGTAAATCAACTTTAGTTTCATTTCATGCCGGAGCAAACGATGTGATTCGTCCGAACTACGACCCAGAGAAAGTTATTGCGGAGTACACCGCTACTGCAAAAAAGATCGCAACCGGTGGCGGTACGCTAATGCTATTTTGTGTTTTAGAAAATACCGGCGAAGCTACAAGAAGTGCAAAAATTTGGCAGAAGCGATTTGAAGTTTTCAATGCGAATACGCGCAAAGTTGCTACCGAACTTGGTGCCATCTTGCTAGATCCAAATAAAGATCAATTTTGGAAAGATCGCCGTTTTATCTCTGATGATCGTTTGCATATGAATGCCGAAGGACATTATCGAGCTGCGCAAGGTGTTCTATTCACTTTAGGTAAAATCGTTGATGAGAATTGGCGCAAACCTCTGCCGCCTGTGGAGACAGACTTATTAGCAATTCGAATTTTTAAGGATTTTAAGTGGTTCATAACTTTTGGAATTCCTTGGATGTCACGTCGCATTCGGGGCCGCTCTTCCGGAGATGGCAGATCACCTAAATACCCAACACCTACAAAGTGGCCGATTTAAGTTAAATAGTTTGTGCGCTCCACTGCCAGGTGAAAACCCCTGGTTTTATTCGATATTTAGCCAAAGTATCAGGTCCGCAAGATGCAGTTCCCAGACCGCGAAGTGCTGCATCGATAGTCACGACAGTATTTCCTGAAGGATAAACGTCGATGTTATGAGTTGCGTTAGCAAGATCTACCGAGCGCATTGGCGAAACTGTTACTTGTCGGGGTTTATCAAGAATAAAGTGGATGCCACGACCTGAAGAATTGGTAAGAGTGAACCAACGAACATCAGCATGGCTGCCATTTTCTTGCGGCTTAACATATGGAATGTATTGATCGGCTACTGCGCCGGCCCACTTATGAACTCTTCCCAATTTACGATCTGGATAATTTTCTGATGGTCCAACACCAAACCAAGTTAGTTTGTGGAGATCTTCACTAACTTCAAAATTTGTTCCCACACGTGCTACATCATTTAGTTGAGCAGGCAGTGTGATCGATTCAGTTACTCTTACTCCATTAGCAATACTTTCAATTAATTGGGAGTGCTTAATTTTAATACCAGTTGAGCTCTCCCAAATATTAGAAATTTTAATTTTTCCAGCTTTATTTGTAATGACGCAATCCGTGCGAGATAAATCGCGAACTCCCCATTCGTTCCAACGATCTGCAAATAATCCAATAATGTCGTTATCGGTTGGTGCGCGCCATAACGTTAATTGGGGAGCGATCACGCCAAAAGGAAGAACTATTTCGCCTTCGGCAGTAACAAATTCAGTAGGTCTGGCAGCCAGAGCCTTTGCTTTTGTAGCGCTTTTGCTCGTTAGCGGGAATTGCGCCCAAGCAACTTCAAAATTTGCGGGAGCCCAACTGTTAGGGCCTTTCTGGTTAAGTGTAAAAGTTATAAACGATTCACCTTTACGGTTCGCAGCTTTTAAATATTTCGATGAAACCGTAAATGAAGCAGCACTGCGCGCCTTAGTTTTTGAAATCTTAGCTATGCCACGATCTAGAATTTCGCCATTTGCCGCGATAGCCCAACCTAATTCATACCCTTGTAAATCTACGAAAAAGTTCTTATTTAACAGCGTAAAACGACCAGTGTTTGGGTTCTTAGCGGAAATCAAAATCGGCGAGGCGATGTGCTTCATTTCGTAGAGCGCTGGTTTAGGAGTTCTATCCGGGAAAAACATGCCATCACAACAGAAATTTCCATCATGTTTTACTTCGCCAAAATCACCACCGTATGCAGAGCGAATCCGACCATCTGGAAGCTTCTGATCAATTCCATGATCCCAAAATTCCCAAATGAACCCACCTTGCAAACCTTTTGTAGAATGAATTGCTTCCCAATATTCGGCAAGCGTGCCATTGCTATTTCCCATTGCATGCGAGTACTCACACATAATTAACGGTCGGTCAGCTTTTTTGGATTTTGCATATGAAACAATTGCGCTAATATTTGGATACATCGGACAAATTACATCGGTAACTTCTTGGCCATGTGTCCAATTACCACGAATGCCACCTTCGTAATGCAGCGGTCGGGATGAATCAAATTTTCTAACAAATGCAGCAGCAGCTAGATGGTTTAATCCAAAACCAGATTCATTACCTAGTGACCAGAAAATTACGCTTGGATGGTGGATATCTCGCTCAACCATTCGGGACACCCGGTCCACAAAAGCAACTAGATATTTCTGATCATCACAGATGCTATCTAAGAAGGCATGAGATTCGATATTTGCTTCACCGATAACATAGAAACCTAACTCATCACATAGATCTAGAAAAACTGAATCATTTGGATAATGAGAAGTTCGAATTGCATTGAAGTTCCATCGCTTCAATTCAAGTAGATCGCTCCTAAACATATCCCGGGTTAAAACTCGGCCGGTTTCGCGATTGAAATCATGGCGATTGATGCCATAGAGAATTACTGGTTTGCCATTAAATAAAAACTCATTCCCGACAACCTTGACATCGCGGAAGCCAATTTTCTTAGTTGAAATCTCGGCTACTTTGCCAGATGGATCTAAAAGCTGAATTTCCACTTCATAAAGGGTCGGCGATTCGGCTGACCAAGGTGAAATATTCGGCACTTTTACTTCAAATTCAGCATAACCGGGGTTAGGTGGATCTAACTCGCGTAGCACTTTCTTAACTTGATCTGGAACATTTCCATCCCAATATTTTCCATGGAATTCGCTATCGGTAATTTCTTTCTGTTCTCGAGTTTTTTTAGTCCATAGTGTTCGGTTATGGTTAATAAAAGTTTGGCTCATTTTTTTAGCTTTGCTAACTCCGACTATGCGAGCTTGGAAAGTCCAATCAGTAAGTGGAGCTTCATTTATTGAATTGATATAGGCGCGAATTTTCAGAGTGCCAGTTTTGTTATCAGGTAGTAGCCCTGGAGTTAGATAGAGACGCTCGATGAAAACATGCTCAGTTGCAAATAACTTAATACTCCGGCTGATACCGCCATGCCACCATTGATCTTGATCTTCAATAAAAGTTGCATCTGACCATTTTATGATTCGTAATCGAATTGAATTGTTACCTTTTTTTATGTAAGAAGTAATGTCAAACTCGGATGCCAAATGAGAATCTTTAGCCATTCCTACATCTTTATTATTTATCGTCACGACAGCTACTGATTCAAAACTGCCGAG
>JABMMO010000010.1 GCA_013205455.1 Actinomycetota bacterium | reverse complement strand
CGCTCCAAAGTTACTTCTGTAATTCGAACAGTTATGACCGAAAGTGATTTTCTCGAAATTGAAACGCCCTATCTAACGCGCTCAACTCCGGAAGGCGCACGAGATTTTCTAGTACCGGTGCGGTTACAACCTGGCAGTTGGTACGCCTTACCACAATCCCCACAATTATTTAAGCAATTATTAATGGTTGCGGGGATGGAACGTTATTATCAAATTGCGCGATGTTTCCGGGATGAAGATTTTCGCGCTGATCGACAACCAGAATTCACCCAATTAGATATCGAAATGTCGTTTGTAGATCAAGCCGATATTTTGCAAGTTGCCGAGCGGGTTTTAGCGCGGGTCTTTAAAGATGTAGTTGGTTACCAAATTCCAATGCCGATTCCGCATATGACTTATCATGAAGCGATGCGTAGGTTTGGTTCCGATAAACCAGATTTGCGTTTCGGTAATGAAATATCAGATGTAACTGAATTTTTTGCCAATACTGCGTTCCGAGTTTTTCAAGCTGAATATGTCGGCGCAGTAGTTATGCCAGGTGGTGCGAGTTCAGCTAGGCGGGATTTAGATGCTTGGCAGGATTGGGCGAAAGCTCGCGGCGCTAAAGGTTTGGCATATATTTTGGTCCAACCTGATGGCCAACTTGGTGGTCCGGTAGCGAAAAATTTATCGGAAATTGAAACCGCTGGCATTGCCGGCGCAACTGGCGCAAAACTAGGCGATGCCATATTTTTCGCAGCCGGGGATCGTAAAAGTTCACAGAGTTTATTAGGTGCGGTTCGTATTGAAATTGGCGAACGGTGCGATTTAATCGATAAGAAAGCTTGGAATTTCCTCTGGGTTGTGGATGCACCAATGTTTGAAAAAACTGAAGCTGGTGGTTGGACTGCAGTGCATCATCCATTTACTGGACCGAAACCCGAGTTTGAAAAAAGTTTTGCCAACGACCCAGGATCAGCGTTGGCATATGCGTATGACATAGTTCTCAATGGCAATGAAATTGGTGGCGGCTCAATCCGTATTCATCGTCGCGATATCCAACAAGAAGTTTTCTCCGTGATTGGACTATCGCAAACCGAAGCTGAAAGTAAATTCGGTTTCCTGTTGGAAGCATTTAATTACGGCCCACCGCCACATGGTGGCATTGCACTTGGACTAGATCGACTATGTGCGTTAATAACTGGTTCTGATTCCATCCGCGAAGTGATTGCGTTCCCTAAAACTGCAAGCGGTGGTGATCCATTGACCGGAGCACCAACCCCAATTACGCCAATGCAGCGCAAAGAGAGCGGGATTGATTCCCAACCTGAAGCTAAGCCGTAACAGCGTCCGGGCCATAAGCGGCGGATTTTGAGATTCCTAAATTCGATCAAGTCTAAACCTGCGCCAAGTTAGTAATGAAGTCAGGTAACCTAGGTAAATGGGTCCTGGTGGAATAGCAACAATCATCGCCGCAGCAGCGCTAGCTGTTATCGCGATCGCAATCGCATACGCGGTCATAAGGCTTGGGCGCGTAATTGATGAAGTAGGCGTTGCGGTTAAATCAATCACCGAAGAGACTACCCCGTTATTGGAAGAGGTAACCACTACTGTTAAATTGGTAAATGGGCCGCTTCACAGCATCAACCGAGTAACTAAATCAGTCGAAGAAATCTCGTCTAAGATTTCCGCAACCACATCAACATTTTTAGATAAGAATGAACTCGCGATGAAAGTTGCCGGTGGTTTATTGACAGCTGCGCAACTTCGTAAAGGTAAAGGTAAAACTAAAGGTAACGGCAAGAGTAAAAGTAAAGGCAAGTCTTCAAAAAAGGCAAAATCTTTTGTCGATGATGAGGAATCTGAGTAAATAGGTGGAATCAGCCGAAATACGTGCTCGATGGTTACGCTTCTTTGAATCTGACAACCGAGCCGGCTTAACTCACACGGTGGTACCGTCGGCCTCTTTAATCTTGAATGATCCAAATCTCTTATTGGTAAATGCAGGCATGGTGCCATTTAAGCCTTATTTTTTAGGGGAGATCACACCCCCCTATAAACGTGCAACTTCGGTACAAAAATGCGTACGTACTTTAGATATTGACGAAGTTGGAAAAACCACGCGACATGCATCGTTTTTCCAGATGTGTGGAAACTTTTCGTTTGGCGATTATTTTAAAGAAGGTGCGATTGCGCTGGCCTGGGATTTATTGACCCGACCAATTAGTGATGGTGGTTTTGGTTTTCCCGAGTCAAAGCTCTGGGTAACAGTTTTCTTAGATGATGATGAAGCTGCCGATATTTGGCATGAAAAAATTGGGGTACCAAAAGCGCGAATTCAAAGACGTGGCATGGCTGATAATTTCTGGTCGATGGGTGTGCCTGGTCCTTGTGGCCCGTGTTCTGAAATTTATTATGATCGCGGCCCCGCGTATGGCAAAGAAGGCGGACCTATCGCCGATGAAGACCGTTATCTGGAGGTATGGAATTTAGTATTCATGCAAAACATTCGAGGCGAAGGCGGAAATAAAGAAAGTTTCCCAATAGTAGGTGAGTTACCAGCTAAGAATATCGATACCGGACTTGGGTTAGAACGGACGGCGGCGCTTTTGCAAGGCGTAGAAAATATTTACGAGATTGATACCACCATGCAAATTCTTAATCGGGCGAGTGAATTAGCTGGCGTTAAATATGGCAAAGCTATGAAGAGCGATGTTTCGCTTCGAGTTATTGCAGATCATGCTCGAACCGCAATGATGTTGATCGGTGATGGCGTGACCCCTGGCAATGAAGGTCGCGGCTATGTATTACGTCGGATGATGCGGCGTACAACTCGTAATATGCGTCTTCTAGGAGCGCAAGATGCGAACATGAACGAATTGATGGAAAGTTCTATTGCTGCGATGGGTTCACAGTACCCAGAGTTGATTTCCGATAAGAAACGAATTCTTTCGGTTGCAGTTGCGGAAGAGAACGTTTTCTTACAAACCCTTAAGAGTGGTACCCAAATTTTCGACATGGCGAGCAGCGCAATTAAGAAAAGTGGTGGCGCTAAATTGAGCGCTGACGAAGTTTTCAAGTTGCATGACACCTATGGATTCCCATTTGATCTGACGCTAGAGATGGCGAGCGAAGAAGGCTTAACGATCGATGAAGTTGGTTTCCGCAGATTGATGAAAGAACAGAAAGATCGCGCCAAAGCCGATGCGAGAATGAAAAAGAGTGGCCATACTGATTTAACGCAATACCGAAAAATTTTAGATGAAACTGGAAAAGTTGAATTCATCGGTTACGACTTGATATCTAGCGAATCCCTAGTAAATGGATTCTTAGTTGACGGTCTGTATGCGGAGGAAGCAAAAGTTGATGATGAGATAGAAATCGTTTTAAATCGCACGCCTTTTTACGCAGAAGGTGGGGGCCAGTTAGCTGATGGTGGCCGAATTACTCTTGATAATGGCGCGATAATTGAAGTAGAGGATGTGCAAAATCCTATTCCTGGGTTATCAGTACATCGTGGTCGGGTAATTTCCGGTGTAGTTTCAAAAGGCGTAACCGCGTTGGCGCAGATTGATGTCGAACGACGCAACGGAATTTCAAGAGCCCATACGGCAACCCATATGGTACATAAAGCTTTCCGAGAAATATTAGGAGAAACTGCCACGCAAGCGGGCTCTGAGAATTCACCTGGCAGATTTAGATTTGATTTCCCGGCAGCGGGCGCAGTGCCGCTCTCTACTTTAAATGATGTAGAAGCTCGGGTAAATGCACTGTTGTTGGATGATCTGGAAGTTACCGCAGAAGTAATGTCGCAAGCGGATGCGAAAGCAGCCGGCGCAATGGCACTTTTCGGAGAAAAGTATGGTGATCAAGTACGCGTGATAAGTGTTGGCGATTGGGCGCGCGAACTTTGTGGCGGAACGCATGTATCAAGATCTGGCCAACTCGGTGTAGTTAAATTATTGAGTGAGTCTTCAATTGGGGCCGGCGTCCGCCGTGTTGAAGCGCTAGTTGGCGTCGATGCTTATTCATTCTTAGCTCGAGAACATTTACTTCTGAACTCAGTTACGGATTTAATCAAAGGCGCTCGTCCAGAAGAGTTGCCAGAGAGAATTGCAGATTTGCTAACCCGATTAAGAGAGATCGAAAAAGAACTTGCAGGTATAAAAACCGCAGCCGCAATTGCAGATTCCAAAAAATTGATCGCAACCGCACAAACTGTAGGAAAGATTTCGTTAATCGCTGCACAGATGTCAGATGGAATATCTGGCGATGATCTACGAACTATTGCACTAAATCTACGCTCTCAATTGCCAAACTCGGTTGTGGCTTTAGCAAGTATCCGAGATGAGAAAGTGGTACTGGTCGCAGCAGCCGATGAGAAAGTGCGCGCACTCGGGGTTAAAGCTGGAGCACTTGTCAAAACGGCTAGCGCAATTTTAGGCGGTGGCGGTGGCGGTAAGGATGATTTTGCACAAGGCGGTGGCGTTGATGTCACGAAAATAGATGCCGCATTTATTGCGATTAAAGAATTAATTGCAGCCGCTGCTGGTAAATAATATGGAACGCGGCAAGCGGATAGCTTTCGATTATGGTGATGTGCGGATTGGCGTCGCAGTTTCAGACCAAGAAGCAATTTTAGCCGCACCATTAACTACTCTTAAGAACGAAGTTGCTACCTTGCAACGTGAATTATCCGAACTTTTTTATGATATTTCGCCGATCCATGTATATATAGGTTTACCAATTCATCTCTCTGGGGCTGCGGGGACAAGTAGTGAGAAAGCTAAACTCTTTGGAGAAATGATCCGCGATAATTTTGGTTTCAAAGTGTTTTTGATTGACGAGCGTTTTTCTACGAAGAGCGCGGAGCGACAACTGCAATCTCTCAGCAAAGCACCATCACGAAATCGCGACATTATCGACCAGTTCGCAGCTGCAAATATTTTAGAGTTCGCGTTACAAGTTGAGAAAGGTCAAAATAAACCAGCTGGCGTTCCATTATGAAAGTAATTCGCACCCTTTTTCTGCCGCTAATGTTGGTAGTACTTCTAACTGTAGGGCTTCGTTATTTTCACAGTGGCCCAGCAGCAGCGCCGGATTATGCTGCGGGAAATGCTGGTGCAGAAGTATTAATATCAATCACGAATGGAGAAAGTGGTTCCGATATTGCAAAATCGCTTTTTGATGCCGGCGTTGTCAAATCAATCGATGCCTTTTTTAGAGTTGCTGTGGCAGATGAGCGAGCCGCCCGAATCGCACCCGGTGATCATTTATTAGAGCGGAATATTCCAGCAAAAACCGCACTGAACCAATTGCTCGACAACAAAAGAATTGTTGGGTTGATTATTATCAAAGATGGAGCTCGACTGGCTGAGGTTATTACATCGCTAGTAGCCGCCGGTTACGGGAAAGATGAAGTGAAAACTGCGCTGAAAAATTTGGAGTTGCCTCTTGGAGTCAAACCTGGCAATCCAGAAGGTTTTTTATATCCGGCCAATTACTCGTTCGTGAAAGACACTCAAATCGAAGAAGTGCTTCGGAAGATGTTAGAAACATTTCGCTATAACACTGCACCAATAGATTTTACGGATGTGGTCGCGGGATACACCGGTTATGAGTTGCTAGTGATTGCCTCATTAATTCAAGCAGAGGCAGATGCCCAAGATTATGGAAAAGTTTCTCGCGTAATTTATAATCGATTAAAGATTCGAATGCCGCTACAACTTGATGCAACCGTCCAATACCTACTGCAACGCCGGGGCGAGATTACGCTGGCAATCAAAGATACGAAAATTAGAAGCAAGTACAACACTTATCAAAACTATGGATTACCGCCAGCTCCGATTGGTAGCCCAACTTTGGCTGCACTAGAGGCTGCGCTGAATCCGGAATTAGGGGATTGGCTATATTTCATAACGGTTAAGCCTGGTGATACCCGGTTTACTAAGTCCAGCGATGAATTTTTACGTTGGAAAGCGGAATATAAGAGAAACGTTTCGGCCGGTTTGTTTAAGGTTAAGCCATGATCAGAGCCGCTGTATTGGGATCGCCAATTTCACATTCACTATCGCCAACCCTGCATAATCGCGCTTACGAAATTTTAGGCATTCCTGGTAAATACGAAGCTATTGAAATTTCAGAAGTAGAATTTCCACAATTTTTTGCAGAGGCAACTGCGCTAGATGCCAAGGTGGATTGGCGTGGGTTTTCATTAACCATGCCACTTAAGGAGATAGTGACGGATGCTTTAACGCAAGTTGATCCGCTTGCGAAACGAATTGCTTCGGCCAATACCATTTTGATAGATCGAAATATCCATGAGGTTAATGTAAAAATACTCTCAACCGATGTATTGGGATTTAACGCGATCTTCGATCGACTAACTATAAATCAAGATAGTTCGGTTGCAATATTTGGCGGCGGTGGCACCGCTAGAGCTGCGCTGGCTGCACTCGATGGCTTGGTGAACAATATTAGTGTTTATCAGAGATCCGAAAAACGTAACGATCTAGTAAAAAATGCGGTGTCTTTAAGTTCAGTGAATTTACATGATTTCAATATGCTTAATGAAATTTCCGGGCATTCGTTAATTGTTAGCACACTTCCCAGCACTGCATCGGAAGTTGTGGTTGCCAAAATACCCACCGAGTTGAGAGCGGACCAAGTTTTTCT
>JABMMO010000105.1 GCA_013205455.1 Actinomycetota bacterium | reverse complement strand
TCAGCCCGCGACAAATATAAATGTTGGCGAGCTCTAGTTAAGCCAACGTATGCAAGTCGACGTTCTTCTTCTAATTCTTTCTGATCGCCGAGCGATCTTGAGTGCGGAAAAATTCCTTCTTCCATCCCGGTAAGAAAAACTGTGGGAAATTCCAAACCTTTAGCGGTGTGAAGCGTCATCAGGGTTACAACGCCACCATGTTCAGCGCCATCGGGTATTTGATCAGAGTCGGCAACCAACGCGACATCTTCGAGAAATCCAGCGAGTGAAATTACTTCACCTTCATCGACTTCACTCTCTTCATATTCTTCTGCCACAGCTACTAATTCTTCTAAGTTTTCAACTCTTCCTTCATCTTGTGGGTCACCGCTATTTTTTAACTCTTCTAACATTCCAGATTGTTCTAAAACTGCTGCGGCAATTACCGAAGGCTTTGTATTAACTTCAACTAAAACTTGAAGCGCGGTGATTAGCGATACGAACGAATTTATCGCGAAAGTGGCTCGTGCCGGCAGATCCGCTTCCGCGATGCGGATTAGCGCGTTCCAAAAAGGTATCCCTTCGCGCTTCATGATTTCATCCGCGCCATCAAGAGCCCGATCGCCAATTCCGCGTTTTGGTGTATTGATGATTCTACGAAGTGAAACTTCATCGCTTGGGTTTTGCAGAACTTTCAAATATCCCAACAAATCCTTAACTTCTTTCCGTTCATAAAATCGCACTCCACCAACAACTTTGTATGGAATGGTGGCTCGCATAAAGACTTCTTCAAAGACTCGAGATTGGGCGTTTGTCCGATAAAAAATTGCAGTGTCGCCTGGGTTTGAAATTCCTTCACGTTGTAATCTAAAAATCTCATCGCGGATAAAGCCAGCTTCGTCATGCTCATCTTCGGCAATGTAACCAGTAAGGAACGCGCCGGTTCCTGCTTCGGACCAAAGATTTTTCTCTTTCCGAGATTCGTTCTTAGAAATTACCGCATTGGCCGCAGTGAGAATATTTTGCGTCGACCGATAATTTTGCTCTAACAAAATTGTGGTTGCATTTGGGTAATCTGCTTCGAATTGCAAAATGTTTCGAATTGTAGCGCCGCGAAAACCATAGATTGATTGATCCGCATCACCCACTACGCAGAGTTCGGCTGGTGCAATCCCCTCTAGTTCGTCACCCACTAATTCTCGGATCAGTGCATATTGCGCGTGGTTAGTGTCTTGGTATTCATCAATTAGGACATGTTTAAATCGATTTCGATATCGGAGTTTTGCATCTGGAAACCGGCGGAGCACATCTACGGTACGCGCTATCAAATCATCAAAATCCATGGAGTTAGCGTCAGTCAATCGACGTTGGTAAACCGCATAGACCTCGCCGATAACTTGTTCGAATGCATTATTGCTCTGATTAGCAAAATCAGCCGGTCCGATTAATTCATTTTTTGCATTAGAAATTATCGCTTGTGCTGCACGTGGTGCGTACCGCTTTGGATCTAAGTTCATATCCCGTAAAACTAAAGTTATTAACCGCAAACTATCGGATTGGTCATAAATGGTAAATGAATTAGTGAATCCAATTCGAGTAGCTTCTTGGCGCAGAATTCGCACGCAGGCAGAGTGAAAGGTGGAAACCCACATTGCGCGAGCTCGATCGCCTATCAGTTCGGCTACTCGTTCTTTCATCTCGCCAGCAGCTTTATTTGTAAATGTGATTGCAAGAATTTCAAATGGCGCTACGTTGCGCGCTGCCATCAAAAAAGCGATTCGCCTAGTTAATACTCGAGTTTTACCAGAGCCAGCGCCGGCAATTACCAATAACGGACCGCCTTGATGTTTCACCGCTGCTTGCTGCGGCAGGTTTAGCCCTTCAAGTAATTGCTCAGAACTTGGCACGAGCGGGAGTCTATCGGCGGGCGCTGATATGACTCGGCTCCGTTCCTCTGAGAGGATTCGCAAATGACCATTGCAACTCCGCTGCCAGATAATGAAATCAAGAAGATTCTTATTGTTACCGCTCATCCCGATGATTGCGATTTCGGTGCTGGTGGCACCATTGCAAAATGGATCGAAGCTGGAATCGAAGTTGCATATTGCATCTGCACTAATGGCGACCAAGGTGGCGAAGAATCTGATGTGCCAGTGGAAGAAATGCCGCGCGTTAGACAGCAAGAACAACGTAACGCCGGTGTCGCACTTGGAGTTACCGATATAACTTTCTTAAATTATCGCGATGGCTGGCTAGAGCCAACGATTCAATTGCGGCGCGATATTGTTAAAGCAATTCGAATTACAAAGCCAGACCGAATGGTAATCCAATCACCAGAACGAAATTGGGAGCGAATTGGTGCATCTCATCCTGATCATCTAGCTGCAGGCGAAGCGGCTATCCAAGCGGTTTATCCAGATGCGAGAAATCCATTTGCATTTCCAGAACTTAAAGCAGAAGGTTTCGAACCTTGGCGTGTGAAAGAAGTATGGGTGATGGCATCACCAAACCCAGATCACTTTATTGATGTTACCGAAACTTTTCCTAAGAAAATCGCAGCGCTTAAAGCGCATGTAAGCCAGACTGCACACAATGCAGAGCTAGAAAATGTGGTTAGGTCTTGGGGAGAACGATACGCACAAGCAAATGGTTTAGCTGAAGGCAGAGTTGCTGAAGTCTTTAAGATTGTTAATACTAATTAATTAACAATTACTCTTTCAATTGCAATCTTCGTACCGGGTGTACCGACTGATCCGCCACCTTTAACGCCTGCAGCACCAATTGCTTTTACGATATTTAAACCAGCAGTAATTTTTCCCCAGATCGTATAATTTGGATCGAATTGGGTATCTTGATAAACCAGAAAAAATTGGCTGCCATTTGTATTTGGTCCAGAATTTGCCATAGCAACAGTGCCGGCTGGGTAATTTGCTGGACCATCAACTGGGAGATTTTCATCAGCATATGGTTGCCAAGCTGGGCCGCCAAAACCAGATGCGGTTGGGTCGCCGCATTGTAAGAAATAAGCGCCACTGTTCATCATTCGATGGCAGAGAGTTTGATTATAAAATTGACCTTTTGCTAGCGCAGTGATTGCGGTAACTGTGAGCGGCGCTAAATTATTTAGCGGTTCCACCACGATATTTCCACAATTTGTGACAAAAGTAATTGATTTAACCGGTTTTTTTAACAACATTTTAGGTGGCAAAACTTTTGGTGCGGCATGGGCTACCGCTTTTGTGCTTTTGCATTTGAGTTCAGTTTCCGAAATTTTCTCTACTTTACTTCCGGCAAACGAAGGCAGCGGCGCTAAAAGAAATGCAGCAATTACAGTTGCTGTAACTACTCGCTTCATTCTTACTCCCACTCAATCGTGCCAGGTGGTTTGCTAGTTATGTCTAGCACCACTCGGTTAACATCTTTAACTTCATTTGTAATTCTGGTTGAGATCTTTGCCAAAACTTCGTATGGAAGTCGTGACCAATCTGCGGTCATTGCATCTTCGCTTGAAACTGGACGAAGTACGATCGGGTGTCCATAAGTTCTGCCATCTCCTTGGACACCGACGCTTCGAACCTCTGCAAGCAATACAACTGGACATTGCCAAATCTCGCGATCTAGACCAGCCAAGTGTAATTCCTCGCGCACGATGAAATCCGCATCGCGCAATATTCCTAGTGAATTCTCAGTAACTTCACCGATGATCCGAATTCCTAAACCAGGACCCGGGAAAGGTTGGCGCCAAACAATCGCTTCCGGCACGCCTAGTTCTAAACCAACTTTTCGTACTTCATCTTTAAAGAGCGCGCGTAGCGGTTCGATTAACCTAAATTGCAAATCATCTGGGAGTCCGCCAACGTTGTGATGCGACTTAATGTTTGCGGTTCCGGTGCCACCGCCAGATTCAACTACATCCGGATAAAGCGTTCCTTGGACTAAGAAATCAATGGTTTCAGACTCTGAAATTTCTCGAGCAGCACTTTCAAAAACTCTAATAAATTCGCGGCCGATAATTTTTCGTTTTGTTTCTGGATCTGTAACCCCTTTTAGGGCTGATATGAATTGTGCTTTTGCATCAACAACTTTTAAGTTAACGCCAGTAGCTGCGACAAAATCTTTTTCAACTTGTTCGGCTTCACCTTTGCGAAGTAAGCCATGATCAACAAAAACGCAGGTTAATTGGGAGCCAATTGCTTTCTGAACAATCGCAGCTGCGACAGCTGAATCCACGCCGCCAGATAAGCCACAGATAGCGTGTTTCTCCCCAACCAAAGCTTTTACTTTTGCAACTTCAATTTCAGCGATATTTTCCGAAGTCCACGATGGTTTACACCCAACAATATTTAGCAACCAATTTTGTAATATTGCTTGGCCATTTTCAGAGTGTAAAACTTCTGGGTGAAATTGCACGCCCGATAACAATCCGGTTGTATTTTCAAATGCAGCGATTGGAGTTTTTTCGGTAGCACCAACGCTACTAAATCCGGCAGGGGCGGCCACAACGCTATCCCCGTGGCTCATCCAAACGTTAAATGAATTAGGTAGCCCCGCAAGAATTTTAGAGCCATTTTTCGCATTAAAATTTGTGCGGCCGTATTCCGAATTGCCAGTCTTATCTACAACACCACCGAGAGCTTCTGCCATTGCTTGAAACCCGTAACAGATTCCAAAAATTGGGATGCCAGCTTCAAATAGCGATTTATCAAGCTTCGGCGCACCGGCTGCATATACAGATGAAGGGCCACCAGAAAGAATTATTGCTTTGGGTTTTCGAGAAACTATCTCTGCAACTGCAGTATTAGAAGGAATAATTTCACTATAAACATTTGCTTGTCGAACTCTGCGCGCAATTAATTGGGCGTATTGCGCACCAAAATCAATAACTAATACGAGTTCTCGTTCAGCCACGATTTAAAACGACTTCTACCCGCTGGAATTCCTTGATATCGGAGTAGCCACATGTGGCCATACTGCGACGTAACGCTCCAAATAAATTCATAGAGCCATCAGCGCTATGCGAAGGTCCAAGGAGAATTTCAGCAAGCTTTCCTTCGGTGCCGACATGAACTCGAGTGCCTCTTGGCAGTTCATTATGAGTTGCTTCTGAACCCCAATGCCAACCGCGACCAGGTGCTTCTTCCGCTTTGGCAAGGGGTGATCCCATCATTACGGCATCGGCGCCACATGCAATTGCTTTTGCGATATCACCACTCTTGCCTACGGAACCATCTGCAATTACATGCACATAACGTCCGCCGGATTCATCCAAATATTCGCGACGTGCACTGGCAACTTCGGCAACCGCCGAAGCCATTGGCACCGAGATACCAAGTACTTGTCGCGTTGTATGCGCAGCTCCGCCGCCGAAACCAACTAATACGCCAGCAGCACCAGCACGCATTAAATGCATCGCACCCGAAGCAGTTGCGCAGCCACCAACAATTACTGGCACATCAAGCTCGTAAATAAATTTCTTCAAATTTAACGGTTCGGTTTTCGCGGAGACATGTTCGGCGCTAACCGTGGTGCCACGAATTACAAAGATATCCACGCCAGCATCGACCACAGCTTTATAAAATTCCGCAGTGCGTGCCGGTGAAAGCGCGGCTGCAACTGTTACGCCAGCTGCCCGAATTTCCGCGATTCGAGCTTTAATTAACTCCGGACGGATAGGTGCTTGATAAATTTCTTGCATTCTTCGAGTGGCTTGATCATTTGGCAAAGAAGATATTTCGCCAAGCGGAATAATTGGATTTTCGTAGCGAGTCCAGAGTCCTTCTAAATTAAGAACACCGACGCCACCTAATTTACCGATTGCAATCGCAGTCTCGGGTGAAACTACCGAATCCATCGGGGCGGCCAACATTGGTAGCGCTAATTTGTAAGCATCAATCTGCCACGAAATTGAAACTTCATCAGGTTCACGAGTTCGACGCGATGGCACAATCGAAAGGTCATCAAATGAATACGCAGTTCTGGCACGCTTTCCTGGGGCAAATTCAATGTCACTCATAGTTAAGTTAACTCCCCCTCTTTAATTCTTTGCGTTCTTATAATAGTTTGGCGCATCGGCAACATCTAAAACATCATGCGGGTGGCTCTCTTGTAACCCGGCTGCAGTTATCTGGATCAATCGACCGTTTTTCTGCAACGCCTCAATATTTGGTGCGCCGGCGTATCCCATTCCAGAACGTAAGCCCCCGACTAATTGGTGCACAACTTCAGCTACTGAGCCGCGATAAGCAACTTTGCCTTCAATGCCTTCCGGTACCAATTTATCTTCAGAGAGCACATCGTCTTGCATGTAACGATCTTTTGAATACGACTTCTTTTCTCCGCGAGATTGCATTGCGCCAAGTGACCCCATCCCGCGATATGCCTTGTACTTACGACCATCAATTTCTACTAATTCGCCAGGTGATTCATCGCAACCAGCAAGTAAGGAACCAAGCATTACTGAATCTGCACCAGAAACAATGGCTTTTGCGATATCGCCCGAGTACTGCAATCCACCATCTGCGATTAATGGGATATCCGCTTTCTTGCAAGCTTTTGCAGCTTCCATGATTGCAGTTATTTGTGGCACACCAACGCCTGCAACAACACGTGTTGTGCAAATAGAGCCAGGACCAACACCAACTTTTACTGCATCAGCGCCAGCATTTATTAAAGCTTGGGCACCTGCGCGGGTAGCAACATTGCCACCAATAACTTCTTGGTTTGAATATTTATCTTTAATTCTTGAGATGGCATCGAGCACGGCGCGGTGATGTCCATGCGCGGTATCGACGACCACAACATCTACGCCGGCATCTATCAGCGCTTCGGCTCTAGCGAAACCATCATCGCCAACTCCGACTGCGGCACCAACAATTAACGATGCACCTTTAACTAATTTCACATGGGTTACTTGTTCAACAATTGAAAGGTTGCGATGAATTATGCCAATCCCGCCGGCTTTAGCCATTGCGAGCGCCATTGCAGATTCCGTAACGGTATCCATCGCTGATGAAACCAACGGGACTGCGAGCCAGATAGATCGAGTTAATTGAGTTTTAGTTTCAACTTCCGATGGCACAACATCAGAGGCATCTGGCAGTAGCAATACATCGTCGTAGGTAAGTCCCAACATGGCGACTTTCTCATTGACCTCGCTCATTGGGTGAGTCTATCGGTGGTTTTAAGCGCCGACCGCCCGTGTAATTTCACTACAAGCATGATCTAAATCGGTAACAAAGGTTGCGGTCTTGCAATTTTCGACCTTCCAACCCGGTCCACCAAGCAAAATCCTTGGAGTTGGTCGAATCTTCGGTAGCGCAGAAACAATTTTATGGTCACCGTTTGATGCCATGGTGGCCCATAAAAAAACCGCAGGCGGCGCAGAACGTTTCACCACGGCAGATAGCGCCGAAATCGGAGTTCTCGCACCAAGGAAATGTACTTCAATATTTTGCTCTGATAGCGCAGCTGCCAGCGCATGTAGTGGCAAAGTATGAAGCTCTTCACCTGGACAAGCTAGTAGTACTGGGCGGGAATTTATCGGCTTACTAAGTGGCTCTTGACTTACACGAAGCGTTCTTTGTAATACTTCACTAAGCATATGCTCAACTTCAATATCACTATTGCTCTTTTCCCAATTCTCGCCAATTTGAATTAGTAAAGGCGAAATCAAATCTCGCCAACAAGTTGCTACCCCAAATTTTTTAATCTGAGTCAAGACAATTTCTTCTACCAAAGCAGAATCAAGAGCGCTAGCGGCTCGCATCAAAGTTGCAATTAAGATATCTGGCGAATCAATCGCTTTAGTAACTTTTCGCCTAACTTCTTTCGAAACTCCACTTTTCTCTTTTAGCGCTATAGCTGTCAAAGCAGCATCTGCTGGAGCAACCCCAGTGCTAATTAGTTTTCGCATTAAAGTCAGGCGAGAAACATCTAATTCCGAGTAACGCCTATGACTGCCACTTGTATGACGGCTCGGACCTAATCCATATCTACGATCCCAGGTTCGGAGAGTGGCCGGCGCTACGCCAATTAGACGGGCAACAGCTGCCACCGTAAGAAACTCGGTTTCCGGCAGGCTCATGCCTCAATGCTGCCCCGTTGAGAGCGAACTCACCACTTGAAACGCACCAAAAGTAGGTTAAAGACTTGAACAACCTATGGCGCGGTTGTATGTTATGGATATGACCGAGCTATCTCGATTACCCAAGCCCGTAGCTGATTCATGGGAATGGCAATATCAAGGCGCCTGTCGCTCCCTGCCTTCCGAGATGTTTTTTCATCCAGATGGTGAACGTGGTCCGCGTCGTAAAGCCCGCGAGAATGCCGCAAAAACAGTCTGTGCTTCATGTCCAGTAATTGCTGCCTGTCGCTCACATGCACTTGCAGCGCAAGAACCATATGGAATCTGGGGCGGTCTTACTGAAGATGACCGATTGGCAATTATCGACCAATCTCATACCCGCAAAATATTTAGCGCTTCATAATAAGTTTAAATAAAAAACCCGAGTGGCGTAGTTAGCCACTCGGGTTTTTTAATACTTCAATTAATGTGAATGTCCGCCCGGACCATGGCTATGACCATTTCCAGCTGCTTCAGCTTTCTTATTTTCTGGAGTTTCGAAGACAAGTGCTTCAGTTGTAATGAACATTGCGGCAATCGATGCTGCGTTTGCAAGCGCAGAACGAGTTACCTTTACTGGATCAATTACGCCATCTTTAACTAGATCGCCGTAAACATCAGTTGCAGCATTGAAACCTTCGTTTGGTTTCATAGCGCGAACTTTTGATACAACAACGTAGCCTTCGTGGCCAGCATTTTCCGCGATCCAGCGAAGTGGTTCTTCGCAAGCTTTGCGAACTAATCGAACGCCAACTGCTTGGTCGCCATCGAGGCCGAGGTCCTTATCGAGAGCGGATGATGCGTGCACGAGTGCTGCGCCACCGCCAACCACAATTCCCTCTTCTACTGCTGCGCGAGTTGCAGAGATTGCATCTTCTAAACGGTGCTTCCTCTCTTTCAATTCGACTTCAGTATGTGCGCCAACTTTGATTACGCAAACTCCGCCAGCAAGTTTTGCAACGCGCTCTTGTAGTTTTTCGCGATCCCAATCGGAATCAGTGGTTTCGATCTCCTTACGGATTTCGCTAACTCGACCAGCTACAGCTGCCTTGTCGCCGCCACCATCAACGATTGTTGTGGTGTCTTTTGTAATAACGATTCGACGAGCTTTACCGAGCATCGTTAGATCTGCTTGATCTAACTTCAAACCGATTTCTGGAGTTATAACCGTTGCACCGGTAAGGATTGCCATATCTTGCAGCATCGCTTTACGGCGATCTCCAAAACCTGGGGCCTTAACTGCAGCAGAAGTAAATACGCCACGCATCCGGTTAACTACGAGAGTCGAAAGCGCTTCGCCTTCTACATCTTCCGCAATGATCAACATTGGCTTGCTGGTTTGGGCAACTTTTTCCAAGATAGGCAATAGTTCAGCAAGCGCTGAAATTTTGCCGCCGGAGATAAGTACAAAAGCATCTTCCAAAACAGTTTCCATGCGATCGGCATCGGTTACGAAATATTGTGAAATATAACCTTTATCGAATTGCATACCTTCAGTGAATTCCAATTCAAGACCGGTAGTTGGGGATTCTTCAACGGTAATAACGCCGTCTTTCCCAACTTTATCCATCGCTTCAGCAATTAATTCACCAATAGCGCGGTCTTGCGCAGAAATTGTGGCAACGTTTGCAATCTGATCTTTATCTGAGATCTTGGTTGCATTAGCGTGCAATTTTTCAACGATTGCTACTACTGCTTTTTCGATACCCATTTTGATGCCCATTGGTTGAGCCCCGGCAGCAAGGTTACGAAGACCTTCCTTAACCATTGCTTGCGCCAATACAGTTGCAGTTGTAGTTCCATCGCCAGCTACATCATTGGTTTTCTCTGCAACTTGCTTAACAAGTTGGGCGCCCATGTTTTCGGCTGGATCAGATAATTCGATTTCTTTTGCAATAGTTACGCCGTCATTAGTAATCAATGGCGCACCAAAAGAGCGGCCGATTACCACGTTGCGACCCTTAGGTCCAAGCGTTACTTTCACAGTGTCAGCCAAAATGTTGACACCACGTTCCATGCCACGACGAGCTTCTTCGTCGAAATGTAAACTCTTACCCATTTCTACTTCTCAATAACTGCGAGAATGTCGCGAGCTGAGAGAACTAAATATTCCTCGCCGCTATGTTTAATTTCAGTTCCGCCGTATTTGCTGTATAGAACAACATCACCGACTTTGATATCCATTGGTACGCGCACGCCGTCATCAAAACGACCTGGTCCTACTGCAACAACGGTGCCTTCTTGTGGCTTCTCTTGTGCAGTATCTGGAATTACCAAACCAGAAGCGGTTTTTTGTTCAGCATCATTAGTTTTTACAACGATACGATCTTCAAGTGGCTTAATGGCAATGGCCATCGATGTACTCCTTTTATCTCTTTTCTAGGTTTGCCTAGAGAAATTTATGCTCGGCCCGAATTCCTGCCCTTTAGCAGTGTGGACCTGAGAGTGCTAACGCCAAATCTATGATGCTTATTCCGTTGGGTCAATTTGAGGATTTACGCCCAGATCGCACGGCTTACTGGAACCGAGGACTCTGCGGCGACCCCGATCTCCGAAGGTTTACGCCCAGAACTCATCGCTAGCGAGCCCAGAGCAGCCACCATCGCGCCGTTATCGGTACAGAGAGCCGGCGGCGGGGTCCGAAGTTCGATCCCGTTTGTAGCGCACCGTTCGCTAGCTAACTCACGGAGCCTGGAATTGGCCGCTACCCCGCCAGCAATTACTAAAGATTCGATCCCGGTCTCTTTGCATGCCCGAATCGCTTTCATCGTTAAAACGTCGACCACCGCTTCTTGAAATGAAGCTGAGATATCAGCCCGCTTTGCAGTTGGCGTAGCTGCAATATATCTAGCCACGGCAGTTTTTAAACCAGAGAAAGAAAAATCAAATGGGCGGCTCAACATTTCGGGCGCTTGCGTCAAACCGCGTGGGAATGCAATTGCATTTCGATCGCCAGCTTTTGCATCGCGATCTATTAATGGACCGCCGGGAAAACCTAAACCAAGTACCCGCGCGATTTTATCAAATGCTTCACCGGCTGCATCATCCATAGTTTGACCAAGTGCAGTTATATCGCCAGTAATATCGGAAACTTTTAATAACGATGAATGGCCACCGCTAACTAATAACGCAATAGTTGGCTCTAATGGTTTGGTATGGGTAAGTACATCGACTGCAACATGTGATGCTAAATGATTTACACCAAATAGCGGTTTATCTAACGCAAGTGCAAGTGCGGAAGCTGCCGATACGCCAACAAGGAGCGCGCCAATCAAACCTGGACCTGCCGTTACCGCAATACCATCGAGATCGGAGAGCGAGATTCCACTATCTTTCAAGGCTTGTGCAATTGCGGGTTGCATTGCTTCTAAATGTGCGCGCGATGCAACTTCGGGAACTACGCCGCCAAATCGGGCATGCTCTGCCACGCTAGATGAAATCACATTTGCTAATAGCGTTCGGCCGCGCACAATTCCGACAGCGGTCTCATCGCATGAAGTTTCAATTCCTAATATCAGCGGCTCACTTTTCACCTGACACCACTTTCTTCATGATGATGGCATGAACTCCGGTGCCGTAATAATGCTTACGTTCTGAAATTGCTTGATATCCAGCAGCTTCATAAAGAGGTTGCGCTTGGCTATTACCTACCCGCATCTCCAGCATCAGAGATAGCGCGCCGCGATCTATTGCCCAATCTTCTATTTTGCGAAGTAGCTCGTTTCCAATGCCACGCCTGCGATATTTAGGGTCAACCGTCAACGTATGAATATCGGCAACATCTTGGGTAATTGCGATGCCGGCATAGCCAACAATCTCTTGCTCTTCGCATGCAACGATATAGAAACGACTCCGCGGGGTTCCAGCCAACTCCTCTTTAAATTGCGCTAACGACCAAGCATCATCGGGATAAACCGCGCGCTCCATCGCTTGGACTGCACCTAAATCAAAAATCACCATGTCGCGATAAGTAATCATTTGCGCTCGATCGTTGGGACTGCATCTGGGTTTCGCAAATACATTGGTTCGATTAAGTGATTCTTTCTTTCTTCTGAAATCTTTAACAAATCTTTGGGATGCGGTGAAAGCTCGCTGGTAAACCCAAATCCAAATTTCGCTTCGCTATATTTAGAGAGCGCTTCTGGTTTAGCAACTGATGGTCCAATTGTTCTTACGCCATTTAAGTACTTAGCCCAGTAAATCTCTTTTCGACGCGCATTTGTGGCCACGATAAATTCATTTTCTGCGATACTGAGCGCAATTGCATCTAGAGTACATACTCCTACCCAAGGAATATTTCTGGCGCTGGCAAAAGTTTGTGCAAAAACAATACCGACTCGAAGTCCCGTGAACGGACCTGGCCCCATTCCGACAACCACTTTAGAAATTTTCGG
>JABMMO010000104.1 GCA_013205455.1 Actinomycetota bacterium | reverse complement strand
TTCGCTACATTTCATCCAACTTTTATTTATGAATCAATCTGGTGCTTAATCGTGGCATTTCTATTATTACGTTTTGAAAAATTTAGAATGGCACCTGGCTCAATATTTATCGCCTACGTAGCCTTATATTCATTTGGGCGAATTTTTATCGAGAGTCTGCGGATTGATGATGCTAATTTGATATTAGGTTTAAGGCTAAACATCTGGGTTGGGATTTTAGTGTGCGCTGTATCGAGCGCCACTCTGATAAAGCGTTGGAAAATCGCGACTAGGGGATAGGATTTAGCTATGCCATTAACTGATGTATACCTGCGAAACGAACACCATCTAACGCATCGCAGCGGCTGGTTACGTGCTGCGGTACTAGGCGCAAATGACGGCTTAGTTTCCACTGCGAGTTTGATGATTGGTGTCGCAACAGCTCGGGCTGATAATTTTATTATCACAGCTGGTCTTGCTGGTATTGCTGCTGGGGCTATGTCAATGGCGGTTGGTGAATATGTTTCAGTCCGTTCCCAAAATGACATTGAAGATGCGGATAAGCGATTAGAAATGGAACATTTAACAGTAGATCCCGAAGGTGAATTAGAAGAGCTTGCGCACATTTATGAAAATCGTGGCTTACCAAAAGATCTAGCACTGCAAGTTGCAAAACATATGCACGATCGAGATCCGCTTGAAGCGCATTTAAGAGATGAACTTGGGCAATTTGAACATACAAAAGCCAGACCCTTACAAGCTGCTATTGCTTCCGCGATAAGTTTCACCGTTGGCGGCTTCGTGCCATTCCTCGGAGCTTTTGCGCCAACGCTCGGTGCGAAGGCTTGGAGCATTGTGGTCATTACTCTCTTTGGTTTAATTGGAACCGGAATTATCAGCGCGCGAATTGCGGGAGCTCCAGTACTTAAAACCACCAGCCGGATATTTATTGGGGGTTCAATTGGTATGGCAATTACCGCTGGAATCGGCCACCTAGTTCATATCTCCGGAATTTAAGGTTTTAGCCACTCCATACTTATCCGGGTATTTGCTACAGTAACGCTCTCATTCGGGCCATTGTTGTCCCAGACCTCAAAAACATCTTTTACAGATGGTTAATTTTCTGGAGATAACTAGTGCCGCTTTTCTCTGCGTTACCTGCGAAACAGGGTTTGTATGACCCTGCGCAAGAGCATGACGCATGCGGCGTAGCTATGGTGGCGACTCTAAATAAAGTTGCAACACATGAAATTGTGCAAAAAGGTTTAATTGCGCTACGCAATCTTGAACACCGTGGCGCTTCTGGTGCAGAGGTAAATAGCGGTGATGGCGCCGGAATTTTAATCAGAGTACCGGATGCTTTCTACCGCGAAGTAGTTGGTTTTGAAATTGGCGCTCCAGGAAGTTACGCAACTGGATTAGTTTTTCTACCGAAAGATTTTGCAGATAAAACAAGAATTGGTCAGATCGCAGATGAAGAAGGGTTAACCATTCTTGGCTGGCGAGATTTGCCTACCAACTCGAAATCGCTGGGAAAGACGGCGCTTTCAGTGATGCCAAACTTTGAACAGATATTTTTAACTGCTAAAGATAACTCACTTAATTTGGCGCTGGAACGGCAAGCATTTTGCTTCAGAAAAAGAGTAGAACACGAACTACCGATCTATTTTCCATCGCTTTCATCACGGACCATTGTTTACAAAGGCATGTTAACCACAGACCAACTTGAAGAATTCTTCCCAGACTTATCAGATTCTCGAGTAGTTTCACCGCTAGCACTGGTGCACTCTAGATTCTCAACAAATACTTTCCCATCGTGGCCGCTAGCTCACCCATACCGGTACATCGCACATAATGGTGAAATTAATACCGTAAAAGGAAATCGCAATTGGATGGCCGCGCGTGAAACGCTATTAGAAAGCAAATTGATTCCTGGCGAAATATCTAGGTTGTTTCCGATTATCGATCCACATGGCAGCGATTCCGCTTCGCTAGATGAAGTGTTGGAATTACTCTATTTAAGCGGTCGATCTTTACCGCATGCCATGTTGATGATGATTCCGGAAGCTTGGGAAAATCATGCATCGATGAGTGAAAAACGTCGTGATTTTTATCAATTCCATTCATCACTTATGGAACCTTGGGATGGACCAGCATGTGTAACTTTTACTGACGGAAAGCAGATTGGTGCAGTTCTAGATCGGAATGGGTTACGGCCATCACGATACTGGGTAACTAAAGATGGGTTAGTAGTTCTTGCTAGCGAAGTTGGTGTTTTAGATATCGCACAAGAGCGGATAGCGCGAAAAGGAAGATTGCAACCTGGACGAATGTTTTTAGTTGATATTGATGAAGGTCGAATTATTGAAGATGATGAAATTAAAGACGGGCTTGCTAACGGCGCGCCATATAGCGATTGGCTGCATGCCGGATTAATTAAGTTAGAAGAATTACCAGCACGTGAACATATTGTCTACCCGCACTCTTCTGTTTTGCGAAGACAGCGGGCTTTTGGATATACCGAAGAAGAACTACGAATAATAATTGCCCCGATGGCCAAATCTGGCGGCGAACCGTTAGGTTCAATGGGAACCGATACTCCAATCGCAGCGCTCTCGGATAAGCCTCGATTGCTCTTTGATTATTTCGCCCAACTATTTGCGCAAGTAACTAATCCGCCGCTAGATGCGATTCGTGAGGAATTGGTGACTTCACTTGGTGGCTCCATCGGACCAGAACATAATCTGTTGGATCCTGGTCCAGCATCCTGCCGTCAAATTTCACTGCCGTTCCCAGTAATAGATAATGATGAACTTGCAAAAATTATTCACGTAAATGCTGATGGCGATCACCCAGGTTTTATCACACATAGTGTTAGTGGTTTATTTCCAATTGCAGGTGGTGGAAAATCATTAGCAGCACGATTAACTGAAATTAGAGAAGAAGTTACCAACGCAATTAACGAAGGCGCACGATTGATTGTGCTATCTGATCGCGATGGCGACGCGGAAAACGCTCCAATTCCTTCACTTTTGCTCACGGCCGCAGTCCATCATCATTTAATTCGAGAAAAAACTCGAACTAAAGTTGGACTAGTAGTAGAAAGCGGCGATGTTAGGGAAGTGCATCATGTTGCGCTACTTGTCGGGTTTGGTGCCGCCGCGGTGAATCCATACTTAGCAATGGAAAGTGCTGAAGATCTAGTTTTACAAGGTGTGATTACTGGCATCGCTCCAGAAAAAGCGGTTCGCAATCTAATCAAAGCTCTTGGCAAAGGCGTGCTTAAAGTTATGTCGAAGATGGGAATCTCAACAATAGCTTCTTATACCGGTGCTCAAGTATTTGAAGCGATTGGATTATCCCAAGAAATTATTGATGAATACTTTACGGGCGCAACTTCTCGATTAGGGGGAGTTGGGTTAGATGTAATCGCAGAAGAAACCATTAGGCGACACCATGTTGCATACCCACCAGGTGGCGAAATTCCGGGTGCGCGTCGCTTAACTATTGGTGGCGAATACCAATGGCGCCGTGAAGGTGAACCACATCTATTCAACCCTGAAACGGTTTTCATGTTGCAGCATGCAACTAAGAATAAGCGCTACGACATTTTTAAGAGATACACAAAGAAGGTTGATGATCAAAGCGCAAATTTGATGACACTTCGTGGCCTTTTTGAATTCAAAGCGGGCATACGAAAACCAATTTCGATTGATGAAGTGGAACCAGTTACCGAAATTTTAAAACGATTCTCTACCGGCGCGATGTCATACGGATCGATTTCCAAGGAAGCTCATGAAACTTTAGCAATCGCAATGAATCGAATTGGTGGAAAATCAAACACTGGCGAAGGTGGCGAAGACGCGGATCGTTTTATCCCAATGGCGAACGGTGATTCAAAACGTTCCGCAATTAAGCAAGTAGCTAGCGG
>JABMMO010000009.1 GCA_013205455.1 Actinomycetota bacterium | reverse complement strand
GGCCAAAGACGCTGTAACGGCAATTCAAACGATTAAAGATTTAGGAGTTGTAGTAGGGCAACTAGAAATATTAGAAGAAGTAACGTTGGCAGCATTTAAAGCAGCTAAAAAATTAGGGTTGATAACGATTCTAAATCCGGCCCCAGCCAAGGAGCTTTCAAAGGAATTATTAGAAAATACTGATTGGTTAATTCCGAACGCCATTGAATTTCAAGCCATTTCAAAGAGTGAGCCAAACGAAGCTTCCATGAACGATTTTGCTAAGAAACATGGGGTCGGTCTCGTGGTCACTTTGGGAGAGAGTGGCGCAGCACTAATTGACCGGAGTGGTAAATATTTCAAAATCGAAAGTGAAAAAGTCCCAGTTGTAGATACGACTGGTGCTGGTGATTGTTTTGTAGGCACTTTCGCGGCTGGCTTAAATGAAGGCTTGCGCCCGGAAATCGCCACAAAACTTGGAGTTGTATGCGCAACAACAAGTGTTACTAGAAAAGGTGCACAAATTTCTTACCCAGATAAAGTCACAGTTACAAAATACTTAAATAGCTTGGCTTTCTAACTCTTTCACTGCGCTCGCTAAATTCTTCAGCTCGGCATCAGTAGATCTAAGTGTTGGACATGGCAATCGCATATCGCCGAGCTTTGTTGGGATTATTTGTGGTGCAGCGTTTTTTAAACAGCCGATAGCTTTTACAAAATCAAAATCTGGCTTCAAAATTGCATTAAAAACACCAACAGTTGCTTGAATTAGTGCTTCAGCCTCTGCGTTCTTGCCTTCTTTAGCTAACTTATAAACCTTAGTTAAGTGCTTAGGGAAGAAGTTGCCAAGACCGCAAATACCACCAGAGGCGCCAAGTCCAATTCCTTTAGCTAGCAAAATATCGCTACCCAGTAAAATTTTTACTCCGCTTTCAAGGTAATCTTTTGCAGAATTAATATCCCCGCTGGAATCCTTTACACCCCAGATTGGAATATTTTTAGCTACATCAACGTCAATCTTAATCGAACAAGCTGGGATGTTGTAAGCAACAATTTTATGGCGAGTACGATCGGCCACCGCTTTATAGAAGTCAATTAATGATTGATTATCAATTGGTTTGAAATAACTTGGTGGGATTACCATGATCGCTTCTACTGGGATATCTTTAACAAAGTCCAAATATTCCCAAATATCGCCCAAGCTATTGGAGATAATTGTTGGGATAAGCGCTGAGTTATGTGAAATATCTGCCAATTGCTCGGTTATTTTCATTCTTTCCCGCAAGCTAATCGAGGCACCTTCACCAAAAGTTCCAAACGGAACTAGCCCGCTAACGCCATTTGATAGCAACCATTTTGCGTGTTCAACAGTTGCGCCGTAATCAACGTTATTGTTCTTATCAAATGCGGTGAATTGCGGAATGAACAAACCTTGCATGAAATATCTCCCTAGTTACCGAAGCTAAGCTTGCGAGTTGTTAACTATTGACAATTCTAAGGTATCTGTAGCAGAGTTACTAGTTATTGGCGCGATTAATTTTTTAAGGGAGAGCAATGTCGTATCAAGGCATTTTTGATTTAACTGGAAAGACTGCAGTTGTAACTGGAGCGCGTAAAGGAATTGGCTTTGCGATGGCATCAATTCTCGCGGAGTTTGGTGCAAATATAATTGCGGTCAGCTCAAAACAAGAAGCCGATGATGATTTAAAAAAAGTTGTTACGAGCTTCGGCGTTGAATTTACCGCGGTTGCATGCGATCTACGCGAAAGATCTGAAACTAAATCTTTAATCTCAACTTTAAAAGATAGCAAAATCGATATTCTGGTAAATAACGCAGGCATTGCAAGTAGAGGCGTAGTTTTAGAACATACTGACGAGCAATGGGATCAAACCATTGAAATTGATTTGAATGCGCCGTTTTTACTCTCTAGAGAATTCGCTCGCGGCATGGCAGCTCGCGGGAGCGGAAAAATTATTTTCACAGCTTCCATGTGGACTTTCTTGGGTGGCAAAAATGTAATTAGCTACACTGCCGCGAAGACCGCGCTCGGCGGTTTAACTCGTGGACTTTCAAACGAGCTTTCGCCAATGGGAATCAACGTAAATGCGATCGCGCCGGGTTTTATTGAGACCGATATCAATAGCGCACTGCGACAAGATAAAGCAAGGTTTGAATTCTTGAGCAGCCGAATTCCGATGGGGCGCTGGGGCAAGCCGAGCGATTTGGCCGGCACCACCCTCTTCCTAGCATCGGCGGCATCGGATTATGTAACCGGCGTTGTCCTCCCAGTTGATGGTGGCTACCTAACCAACTGAACGTAAAGTTATTAACTATTTTAAAAATTTAATCATGGAAGCGTCAACTTCGGCAAAAGAATTCGCGCCAAGCAGTTTCAAAGTCCGCACCATCTGGGTCTGCAAAATTGTGAGAGTTCGTTCAACACCGATTTTGCCGCCAGCCATAAGACCGTACAAGTAAGCCCGCCCAACCCAAGTAAAATCAGCACCTAACGCTTTAGCGGCAACAATATCCGCACCATGCATAATTCCAGTATCGATATGTAGCTCCATGCTTGATTTAAGTTCTCGTCTTACCTCAGGAAGTAATTCAAATGGAACTGGCGCTCGATCTAATTGACGACCGCCATGATTAGAAAGCACAACAGCGTCGACGCCGTAATCAGCACATTTAAGTGCATCGTCAAGCCGTTGCACGCCTTTTACAATCAACTTCTTCTTCCAAATAGATCTAATCCATTTTAAATCATCGTAGGTCATTGATGGATCAAACATTGTGTCCATTAATTGCGCAACGGTACCGTTCCAAGATTCAAGTGCTGCAAAATTTAGCGGTTCTTTAGTTAGAAAATTCCACCACCAGCCTGGACGTGGCAGTGCATTTAGAAAGGTATTTAAAGTAAGTG
>JABMMO010000103.1 GCA_013205455.1 Actinomycetota bacterium | reverse complement strand
TTGCTATTTCATTAACGATTTCCTGCGAAGGGTTAAGCGAAGAACCGGCAAATGGTTCGAAGCCCGTCAATAAAACTTTAGTATTCAACGCGCCTCCCGTGTGTAAAGAAATGCTATTCCATTGCTTTCACGGTAACCTATCCCCGAAGCTATAACGAACCACAGATTGCTAGATAAAGATCTGCGTTATGGGGGCGGACTCCGGAGGACCCGGGCCACTCATTGATTTAGTAAAGGGGTGAATCCGGTCAAGGCCGGATATTTCGATGGCCCCCATCGACCCATTCATTCTTAAACATTTAGCCGATCTGCAACCAGCGCTTTATTGGTTGGACGCTGATCCGCTCGAACCAGATTCGCACTCAGCACTTATCGGTGAAATTACCACCGACCTCTGCATTGTTGGCGCGGGTTACACCGGTTTATGGAGCGCACTCCTTGCAAAAGAAAAAAATCCTAATCGCGAAGTTGTAATTATCGAGCAACGCGAAACTGGCGCTGGCGCTTCTGGGCGTAACGGTGGTTTTTGCAACGCGTCACTAACTCACGGATTCGTTAACGGTTACACGCGTTTTCCAGACGAGATGGCAACGATTGATAAGTTGGGTCGAGAAAACCTTGATGCCATTGAAGAAACCATCAAGCGATACAACATTGATTGTGACTTTGAGCGGACTGGTGAATTAAGAGTTGCAGTTGCACCATGGCAATTTGAAGGGCTTAAAGAAGAAGCAATCCAACGTAACAATACCGGCGACCATGTTGAAGTATTAACTAAGGAAGAAATTCGCCAGCGCGTTAATTCACCATTGTACGAAGGCGGCCTCTTTGATGCCGATGGAACTGCGTTAGTTGATCCAGCTCGTTTAGTTTGGGGCTTAGAGAAAGCTTGTCTCTCACTTGGTGTAAAAATTTATGAAAACTCGCGCGTGGAAGAACTTAAAGAAGATGGCGACCAAATAATTGTTCATACTGCTTACGGAAAAGTTAGGGCAAATAAAGTTGCCCTTGCCACTAATATTTTTACACCGCTAATCAAAAGTTTACGTAAGTATGTAGTCGCGGTTTATGACTTTCAATTGGTAACTGAACCTTTAACCCCGGAACAATTAGCAAGTATCGGTTGGACTGGTCGTGAGGGTGTTTCTGATGCAGGTTATCAATTCCATTATTACCGCTTAACTAAAGAGAATGAAATTCTTTGGGGCGGTTATGATGCCATTTATAACTATCACGGCAAAGTTCGACAGGAATATGAATTTCAGCCTGAAACTTATGCAAAGTTAGCTGAAAGCTTCTTAAAGACATTCCCGCAATTGACTGGAATTAAATTTACTCATGGGTGGGGCGGTGCAATTGATACCTGCAGTCGTTTCTCGCCATTCTGGGGAACTGCGTTTAGTGGCAACGTTGCATATGTACTTGGCTATACCGGTCTTGGTGTTGCTTCTACGAGGTTTGGCGCTTCAACGATGTTGGATTTGTTAGATGGAATTGAAACTGAAGCCACTGAATTGCAAATGGTGAAACATAAACCAATTCCATTTCCACCAGAACCTTTTAGGTTCTTATTCATTCGACTTACCCAATGGTCAATTAACCGAGCAGATCAAAATGCTGGGCATCGCAATATCTGGTTAAGGATTTTGGATCGAGTTGGATTGGGCTTTGATTCTTAGATATCTGAGTGCGCTGCTTGATCTATTACATTATTAGCTTATTACACAGGACAGTGGGCCATACAGATCGCCGATGTTTGGCATTTCTGAACCGTAACGCTATGGCGAAGCTACCAAAACGTATGTAATTATTGAATAATCTTGTCTTCATCCTTCCTAAAATCTTTAATAATTGATAGTTTTACTGGATGCGGCAACGAACACTCGCGATATTGAGCCTGATTCTCCTGCAATTCACACTCTCTCCATTACAAGTAGCAAGCTCTGCAAGTATTGCTGGAAAAAGTTGTAGCAAAGCTGGAATAACAAAAATAAATAGCGGCCTTAAGCACACCTGCATCA
>JABMMO010000102.1 GCA_013205455.1 Actinomycetota bacterium | reverse complement strand
AAACGGTGATCGCTAAAAGAAAGCGACATCGATCCTTGAAAATCTTCGATTGGTGAAATCTCTTCAAATATTTCTTCGAGGCCAGAAGTTTTTGGAACTTCGCCTCTGCCAACGCGATCATTTAGTCCTAGTCGAGAACGCCAAGCATCGTTTCCAAGTAACCAATCAAAGCTCTCGGTTTGTAGAGCTAATAGGTTTGGAACTTCTTGTGGTTCACGGATTTTGGCGAAAGATACGCGCAACGGTGCAGTTGATTTTTTCGCGGCCAAGATATGTCCTCCCAAAGTACGTTGTCACTACTTAACTTGCGGACTAACTTCTTTTTCACACAGCTCACGCAAGGTCTCAGCCGCTATATGCAAGGACCCAGGGTTTTTTTGTGCGAAGGGGCAGGATACCTCTCACCCCAATCGGATGTCCAATTTTTATCCCATTTATGCTAGAAAAAGGTCAGGCCCCCCTGTATAAGGGGGGCCTGACCGCGTAAACCAGAGTTACTTGATTGTGACCTTTGCGCCAACTGCTTCAAGAGAGGCCTTTGCCTTTTCAGCAGTTTCTTTAGAAGCCTTCTCAAGCAAAGTTGCTGGAGTTGCATCAACAAGATCCTTGGCTTCTTTCAAACCAAGGCTGGAGTTAAGTGCACGTACTTCTTTAATAACTGCAATCTTCTGTGAACCAGCTTCTTCAAGAATAACTGTGAAGTCTTCTTGAGCTGCTGCTGCTTCGCCGCCTGCTGCTGCGCCGCCGCCTGCTGCTGCTACTGGAGCTGCTGCAGTTACATCAAATTCAGTTTCGAATGACTTAACGAAATCAGAGAGTTCGACAAGTGTCATTTCTTTGAATTGGGACAATAGATCTTCGGTGCTTAGCTTTGCCATTTTAGTTTCCTTTATCTTTTGGTGAGGGATTAATTTTCAGGGGTTACTTCTGGTGCACTTTCAGCCGGAGCTTCCGCAACAACTTCTGCTACTGGAGTTGGTGTTCCGCTTTCGGCTTCGCGCTTAATGCGAAGTGCATCAAATGAACGAGCTGCTTTAGCAAGCGATGCTTTCATCGCACCAGCAAGCTTTGCCAACAGAACTTCGCGAGATTCGAGATCTGCGAGTTTCATGATTTCGGCAACTGAGATTGATTTACCTTCGAAGATTCCACCCTTGATTACAAGTAATGGATTTTCTTTTTGGAAGTTCTTCAAACTCTTTGCAGCTGTAATCGGATCACCTTTAATAAAGGCAACTGCGGATGGTCCCTTAAGTAGTTCATCAGGAACCGAAACGCCTGCTTCTTTTGCAGCGATCTTTGTCAAAGTGTTTTTAACTACGGAGTACTTAGTATCTGCACCAAGTGAACGACGTAGCGCCTTCATTGAGGTCACGGATAATCCGCGATACTCAGTCAATACAGTTGCTTGTGCAGATCGAAAATCTTCGACCAACTCCGCAACCGCAGCTGACTTATCAGGGCGAGCCATTTGGCTTCCTTTCATTAAGTAAAACTTTTTACCGTAAATGTAAAAATCCCGTCACGCATAGATGCGTACGGGATAAATCTCGTATCGAACCTATGCGGGCTGTCTTTCGACATTTACTTCGATCACTTTCGTAATCGAAACCAGCAGTCTCTGGTGAGATGACGAAGGCTAGGACATAAGTCCTAGCCCAGTCAAACTCGCTTTTCCCGCTTGAAAGCAGGGTAATTATTGAATCGCTGATCCACCTTCACGAGCAAAGTTTGGATCTAACGCAATTCCAGGTCCCATCGTTGAAGAGACGACTGATTTCTTAATGAAGCGTCCCTTTGACGATGCTGGCTTTGCGCGCATAATTTCTTCAATCGCAGCTGCGTAGTTCTCTGCAAGTTGTTCTGCAGTGAACGAAGCTTTTCCGATTAAGAAATGCAAGTTTGAATTCTTATCAACGCGGAATTCAATCTTTCCGCCTTTAATATCGTTAACCGCTTTTGTTACATCAGTTGTAACTGTTCCGGTCTTTGGGTTAGGCATTAAACCGCGAGGTCCAAGTACTTTGCCGAGTCGTCCAACTTTGCCCATTAGATCTGGTGTTGAAACAACGGCATCGTAATCAAGGCGGCCCTTTGCAACTTCTTCAATTAATTCATCTGCACCAACAATGTCGGCGCCAGCGGCACGAGCTTCATCAGCACGTTCTCCAGCTGCGAATACAAGTACGCGAGCAGTTTTACCAGTTCCGTGTGGCAGGTTAACTGTGCTTCGTACTGTTTGATCTGCTTTCTTTGGGTCTACGCCAAGTACGAGAGCAACTTCAATGCTCGAGTCATACTTTGTAACTGTGGTTTCTTTAACTAACTGCATTGCAGATAGCGGTGTGTAAAGCAGGTCGGCGCTAACTTTCTCAGCCGCTGCTTTATATTTCTTACTGCGCTTCATTTGCTTCTCTTTTCGGTTGTTGGAAGTTGTGGTTAGCGGGCTTGCGCGGCCCTCCCACGATTGCTGGTGGTGCTTATTTAGTTTTAGTTATCCGTTGTTGGTAATACCCATTGAGCGAGCGGTACCAGCAATGATTCGTCCGGCAGCCTCAACGTCATTTGCATTGAGATCAGCCATCTTAATCTTTGCGATTTCCTCAACTTGCGCCTTTGTCAGGTTAGCAACTTTGTCTTTGTGAGGAATAGCAGAACCCTTTTCGATACCAGCAGCTTTCAAGATTAATCGAGAAGCTGGCGGTGTCTTTGTGATGAATGAGAAAGTGCGATCTTCGTAGACAGTGATCTCTACTGGAATGATCTGACCCTTTTGGCTTTCAGTCGCGGCGTTATATGCCTTAACGAAATCCATGATGTTGACACCATGTTGACCAAGAGCTGGACCAACTGGTGGAGCAGGTGTTGCTGCGCCAGCCTGGATCTGCAACTTGATCATCGCTTGGACTTTTTTCTTTGGTGCCATGGTTGTCTCCTAGATTTTCTGTACTTGGTGGAAGGAAAGTTCTACCGGGGTTTCGCGGCCAAAGATTGAAACCAATACCTTGAGTTTTGCTTGCTCCGGCATGATTTCGCTGATGGTTGCAGGCAACGTTGCGAATGGGCCATCCATAACAGTTACTGACTCACCAATAGTGAAATCAACAACCCGAATTTCTGGCTTAAGTGTTGCTTTAAGTTCACGTGGCATCAACATCTTTTCCGCTTCCGAAATTGGAAGTGGGCTTGGGTTATGCGAGTTACCGACGAAACCAGTTACGCCTGGCGTATTACGCACGCAAGACCAAGATTCATCATTTAGATCCATGCGAACTAAAACGTATCCAGGATAAACATTTCGCTTAACTTGTTTACGTTGGCCGTTCTTAATTTCAGTTACTTCTTCTTCTGGCACTTCAATCTGAAAAATGTAATCTTCCATATTTAATGAAGTAATACGGTTAGCAAGGTTACCTCTTACACGCTTTTCATAACCCGCATATGAGTGAACTACAAACCAATCACCAGGCGCGCGACGTAGCGCGGCACGAAACTCAGCAAGTTCAGGGCTAACAACTTCTTCAACTTCTACTTCTTCTTCTTCAACTAATAAGTCAGTTGCTGCTTGCGCATCAACTGCCGCTTCTTCAGCAGTTAATTCAGATTCGAAATCAGACATGTTTACCCTCCCTTACCCAAATACCCAGAAAACTAATTTTGTAAGAATTAAATCAAAAACTGATACAACTGCGATGACGAAACCAACGAAGACAAGTACTACGGCTGTGTAAGTACTTAGTTGCCTACGGGTTGGCCATACAACTTTGCGCAGTTCGCTAATTACTTGGCGATAGAACAGCGAGATTCGACCAAAGAGGTTTAACTTCTCTTCAGTTGAGTTTTGTACTTCACTCATCGCTTTTACCTTTCTATCTAGTTACTACTTTTGCTGATCGAGCAGGGCAGGAGGGACTTGAACCCCCAACCGCCGGTGTTGGAGACCGGAACTCTGGCCAATTGAGCTACTGCCCTTCGGGTGTTTATCTAGTCTCGATTAAATTTGGACATGGAAAATCATGACCAATTCATAATCGTATTAATCTCTACTGAAAATTCAGTCGAGGTTTTTTTAGACTATTTAAACGCCAGGCGGGAATTGTAGGTCAGGAAGACCCATTTGGTCTAACTCGCGCCTGAACCCCTCCTTCGGGCAGACTTCGGAGATGGAAAAGCCTCGCCTATCTCGCCGGATCGCTGCAATCACAGAATCGGCCACTCTTGCTGTTGATGCAAAAGCGAAAGCGTTAAAAGCTGCGGGCCGTCCGGTTATTGGTTTCGGTGCTGGCGAACCAGATTTTCCGACTCCGGATTACATTGTTGCTGCCGCTGCTGCCGCAACCGGTGTGGTCGCAAACCATCGTTACACGCCAACCCCAGGCTTACCAGAAATGCGCGAAGCAATCGTTAATAAGACAAAACGCGATTCCAATTATGTAATTACTGCTGACCAAGTTCTCGTAACTAACGGCGGCAAACAATCGGTCTACCAATCATTCGCCAGCATTGTTGATCCCGGCGATGAGGTTTTATTACCAGCGCCATATTGGACTACATATCCAGAGTGCATCAAATTAGCAGGCGGCGTACCGGTAGAAGTTTTCGCTGATGAAACCCAAAATTATTTAGTCACCGTAGCCCAACTTGAAAAAGCGCGGACCCCTAAAACTAAAGTTTTACTCTTTGGCTCACCTTCAAACCCAACTGGTTCGGTTTACTCACCTGAACAAGTGAAGGAAATTGGCGAATGGGCAGTTAAAAATAATCTTTGGGTAATTACTGATGAAATCTATGAACACTTACTTTATGACGGTGCCGCTGCGCCATCACTTCCGGTATTAGTTCCAGAGTTGGCTGACCGATGCATAATAATTAATGGCGTTGCAAAAACTTATGCGATGACTGGTTGGCGCGTTGGTTGGATGATTGGTCCAAAAGATGTAATAAAAGCTGCGACAAATCTACAATCACACCTATCCTCTAACGTTTCAAACGTTTCGCAACGTGCAGCCATCGCAGCGCTGACCGGTGATCTCGCCGCAGTTCACAAAATGGGCGACGCATTTAATCGACGTCGTAAATTAATCGTTCAATTGCTTAATGAAATTCCTGGAGTTACTTGCCCAACCCCTACTGGCGCTTTCTATGTTTATCCATCTGTAAAAGGCGTACTTGGTAAGGAAATTCGGGGAAAGCGACCAACAACCTCAATTGAATTAGCTGCGCTAATTCTCGATGAAGTTGAAGTAGCAGTTGTGCCCGGCGAAGCGTTCGGACCTTCTGGTTATTTACGTTTCTCTTACGCAACTAGCGATGCCGATATTGTTGAAGGCGTTGCTCGAGTTAAAGCGTTATTAAGCGAAGCTAAGTAACTACTCGAGGGTTAAACCCACGAAATGCACTTCTGGCTCCAACGTAATCCCAAATACTTCTTTTACGCGGCCACGCGCATTTCGCGCTAACTCTGCAATATCTGTGGCCGTGGCAGTACCGCCATTTACTAAAGCTAAAACATGTTTGGTAGAGACGTGTGCGCCTGCGTGCACATCACCTTTCTTAACACCCGCGTGTTCCATTAACCATGCTGCCGAAGTTTTAATCCGACCATCGTTTTGTGGCCAACGCGGCGCACCTTCAGGAAGTTTTACAGCTTGCTCTTGGCTAAGTATCGGATTAATAAAGAATGAACCAGCTGACCAAGAATTTGGATCGTTAGCATCTAGCAACATTCCTTTGCTAGCACGCAGCGCTAGTACTGCGGTACGTACATCACTTATCAGAGCCCGTTCTTCTAATTTAATCCCCAAGAAATTTGCTAGCTCTTGATACTTGATTGGGAGCGACATTTCACCATTTCGTAATTGAAAGGTGACATCTAAAATTACATATCTATTAGGTTCCTTCTTAAAAATTGAGGAACGGTAAGAAAATTCACAACTCTGATTTGTAAAGGTCCGTTGTTCATTACTCTTTCGATCAAAAGTTCGGACTTTCGCAATGACTTCGGAAATTTCGTGGCCGTACGCACCAATATTTTGAATAGGTGCGCCACCAACGGTTCCAGGTATCCCACTTAAAGTTTCTAGCCCAGCAAAACCTTTGTCCATAATCCATGCTACGAATTGATCCCAATCTTCGCCGGCTGCAACCGTGATCATGCCGCCACTACATGCATCTACTTCATATGTATTCCCTTTAGTTTCAACGCGAATTACTGTGCCTTTAAAACCAGCATCCCCAACTAAAACATTAGAGCCACCGCCAATTACTAATAACGGTTCGCGTGCGCTATCTGCTTCTTGAATAGCAGCAATCAATTCAACCTCGGTAGTCGCGTGCACAAACTTCTGTGCGGGTCCACCAACATGCAAGCTGGTGTACTGCGAGAGATTTTCCATATCGTAAGGCTACCTGCGCGGTGCGAGAATGTCCTCGCGTCCGCGAAAGCGCTCCAAAATACGCTGGTAATTCTTCTTAGAATTCTTATCCCGGTACTCCGGATTTACATCGTGATACCCGTGATGTCGGCCTTGCGTTAACGGCAAATCAATTTGCAATAACTTTCCACCGTTTTCACGAATCACCAACGACATTTCAATATCCGCATTTCGATAATAAGTTGCACTTGGATTTGCGCCGCCTGCCGCCACCATGAATTCTCGATCGAAGGCCATGAAGTAAGAGAAGAGCACATCAACTTCTCCGTCACCTTTATCTTCAGTGCTGCGCCATTCATCCGCCAGATTTACTAAGCCGCCGCGCCAGCCGACTGCTTTGTAACCTTCAGCAAATTTCGCAATCGTTGGCGTAATTGCATCACCAGTGAATTGCGTTGATGGATCCATCAAAATCACATACTTACTATTTATCCGACTTAAGAGTTGATTAACTGAATGGCCCCAACCAAGTTTGTTTTTCTGCCAATTTGCGGTCAGATTTGCAAATTCTGCCAACGGTTCGCAGAGAGTTTTATTTTCTTTTCCAGAAGTCTCAATGTAAATCGGTGTGTCGGTATGCGCTCGAATAGATTTTATACAAGTAATTAAATCTTCTTGAAAACCATCAGCAATAACGGCAATTATGGCGTTCACAGTAGTGAAACTGTTGCTTTCGCCATTCCCAATACTTTT
>JABMMO010000101.1 GCA_013205455.1 Actinomycetota bacterium | reverse complement strand
TTCTTATTAGATCTTGCTTGGAATATTGATACGAATGTAATTTTGCAATGGTGTCACGATCACGGCGTTCTCTACTTGAATACGTCAGTAGAAGAGTGGGATCCATATTCTGCTGGAGCATCTCGCCCACCAGCCGAACGCACCCTTTATTACCGACATATGAAACTTCGTGAAATGAAAGCTACTTGGAAAAAAGTTGGTGCAACTGCTGTTGTAGAACATGGCGCAAATCCAGGTTTAGTTTCACACTTAGTTAAGAAATCTATGGTTGATATTGCAACTAGAGCAATTAAAGATGGAATTGCCGATGCTGGAGTAGAGAAAGCGTTAGAAGCTGATGCATATAACGAACTAGCCCAACACCTTGGAATTAAAGTAATTCATATTGCAGAGCGCGATACCCAAGTAACTGATAAACCAAAACAACTAAATGAGTTTGTTAATACTTGGAGCGTGGAAGGATTTTATGAAGAAGGGATTGCGCCAGCCGAATTAGGTTGGGGTACTCACGAAAAACTATTACCACCAAATGCTTATGAACATAAAACTGGTCCAAAAAATCAGATTTTGATGGCCCAACCTGGCGCAACAACTTGGGTGCGTTCTTGGGTGCCCAATTGTGAAACTACTGGAATGGTCGTACGACATGGTGAAGCATTTACACTTTCAGATCATTTAACTGTATGGCACGGCGAAACCGCTATTTATCGTCCAACCGTGCACTACGCATATTGCCCATCTAATGAAGCAATTGTCTCGATGCGCGAGTTAGAGATGCGCCAATGGGATTTGACGCCAAATCAAAGAATTATGAATGATGAAATTACTGATGGTGAAGATCGACTTGGTGTTTTGTTGATGGGCCATGCTTATAAATCTTGGTGGACCGGTTCGCTATTAAATATTCACGATTCTCGTAAATTGGTACCAAACCAATCTGCGACCACAGTTCAAGTTGGATCTGCAGTATTTGCAGCTGTTGCTTGGATTATGGCAAATCCAAATAAAGGGCTATTAGTACCGGACGATATGCCATGGCGCGAAGTTTTACCTTATGCTGAAAAATACTGGGGTGGATTTCATTCCGAAGCAGCTGATTGGGATCCGTTGCAAACTCGTAATGATCTTTATGCGGGATGGAATAACCGTAAATACGATACGTCAGATCCTTGGCAATTCACTAACTTCTTAGTTTAAGAATTTACTTTAAATATTGGTTATTGCTGGCTCGGTTTAATTTCCTCAAGCCGGGCTAGTGATTCCAGTCGCTCCAACGCGTGATCCACAATTCTTTCTGGGTAATTGTTTTTATAACCAGCTCCAGCTAGCCAAGGTTCATGAATTTCTGCTGCGGTTAGATGCGAAAGTTCTGGGACATACTTTTTTATGTAGTCACCTTCAGCGTCAAAGCGCTTTCCCTGCTCGATTGGATTGAAAACGCGATAGTAAGGCGAGGCATCTGTGCCACAACCAGCAGTCCATTGCCAGCCATGCGAGTTCGAAGCAACGTCATAATCAACTAAATGTTCACGGAAAAATCGCTCACCGAATTGCCACTCTAAATGTAAATCTTTAACTAGAAATGAAGCAACCACCATTCTGGTGCGATTGTGCATCCAGCCTTCCTTAACTATCTGGCGCATAGCCGCGTCAACAAACGGGTATCCAGTTTTACCTTCACACCAGGCTTTAAATTGTGCACCGGGCTTGTCATAGCGCATCTGGGCAAAGCGGGGTACGTAGTACTCACGATCAGTCATGGGATTATTAAAAAGAATATCAGCATAAAACTCGCGCCATGCAATCTCTTTACGGAAAGTATCGTGGGCCTTATCTTCTCCAAGGCCTTTCAATAAAGTTCGTGGATGAATCTCGCCAAACTTTAGGTATGTACTCATCTTTGAAGTTCCATCAATGCCGGCAAGATTTCTACTCTCATCGTATGAATCAAGAGCTTTTTTGCTGAACTCTTTAAACCTAGCTAATGCTGCCGCTTCTCCAGCCTCAATGATCTCAACACCTTCAGGTAATCGAAAATCTGGAAAACTACGGTATTCAGCCGTTGGTTCTACACAATTTATTTTCTTTGGTGTTACAGCTGGTGCTCGCCATCCATGAGTTCGCCATCCTCTGTAAAAAGGCGTGTAAACCTTGTATGGAGTTCCATCACTAGGTTTTAGAACTCGTCCTGGCGTAACGGCATATGGACTACCTGTACGAATTAACTTAATTCCCGCTGCTTCCACTCGAGCATCACGTTCTGCGCCGTATCGTTCATACTCTGCTGAAATATGAACCTCTTGAACCTCATACTTTTTAATAAGTACAGAAAGAACTTCCACCTGATCACCTTCGATTATGTGCAGGTTATTACCAAGTGATTCATCTAATTTTCTTAACGATTGACCCATATATGCCAATAGCTTTGCGCCAGCCTCTTGAATCTGTGCTTTGTCGAGAATAAAAAGTGGAATCACCTTCTCTGATGATTCAATTGCAGCCAAAAGCGCAGGGTGGTCATTAATGCGAAGGTCTCGTCGAAACCAGATAATGCTTGTCTTAGGCATGGCCTGATTTAAGCATTATTTTGACTACCTAGCC
>JABMMO010000100.1 GCA_013205455.1 Actinomycetota bacterium | reverse complement strand
TTGCACCGCGCGATGAAGTTTCGCTTTGGCGGAGCATCTCCCCCAACCCGAATCTAATTCTGCGGATTAAGGAAGGCGCAGACGCTCACGGCAAGGTTGCGCCAGAAGTGATTAGAAATCAGCGAGACACTGTGCTTTCACAAAACCTTAGTTTAAATTTTAGAGCTCCGCTGCAAATCGTTAAAGGTGAAGGCGCTTACCTCTTCGATCAATCCGGTAAAAAATACTTAGATTTAGTTAATAACGTCGCCCACGTTGGCCATGGTCATCCCCGTGTTGTAGCAGCTGGAGCTAGCCAGATGGCAACTTTAAATACCAACACCCGATATTTGCACCAGAACATTGTTGAATACGGCCGCGCACTAACTAACACACTCCCAGACCCCTTAAGTGTGATCTTCTTTGTAAATAGTGGAAGTGAAGCTAATGATTTAGCAATTCGATTAGCACACTCATACACAAAACGAAAAGGCATGATTGCTTTGAAGCATGGCTACCACGGCCATACCCAGAGTGTGGTTGAAATTAGTCCTTACAAATTCTTGGGCAAAGGTGGCGCTGGCACGCCGGCTCATGTTGGCGTTGCAGAACTTCCCGACCCGTTCCGTGGTCAGTACCGTGGCGAAGGCGCCGGAATTAAATATGCTGCTGATTTTGCAAATGTAATTTCTAATTTGAAAGAACCACTTGCTGCCTTTTTTTGTGAGGGAATTGTTAGCACTGGTGGCCAAATCCGATTAGCTGAAGGGTTTTTAACTAGCGCTTTCGCACAGGTTCGCGCAGCTGGTGGAATCTGCATTAGTGATGAAGTTCAAATTGGTTTAGGTCGAGTAGGTGAAAAATTCTGGGGATTTGAATTACATGGCGTGGTTCCAGATATCGTCACAATGGGCAAACCGCTAGGAAATGGTCACCCACTAGCTGCTGTGGTTACGACACCTGAAATCGCGGCCGCTTTTCATAACGGTATGGAATATTTCAATACTTTCGGCGGCAATCCAGTAAGCGCTGCCATCGGTCAAGCAGTTTTAGATGTTGTACAAGATGAAAATCTGCAAGCAAACGCGATTGAGATAGGTAGTTATCTTTCAAATGGCGTAAAAGAGCTAAGCAAATCTCATCCGATAATCGGTGATGTCCGTGGGTCCGGGCTATTCATTGGCGTTGAATTAATGCGCGATGAAAATACGCCAGCAACTGCAGAGATGGCTGATCTAATTGAATACGCAAAAGATGCTGGAGTTTTCCTATCATGCGATGGTCCAGATAATAATATATTGAAAATTAAACCGCCAATGATTATCACCAAAACTGACGTTGATCTATTTTTGAACGTTTTCGATGCTGGCGTTACAGCAATAACTAAGTAACTACTCGCTCCATCTTGGGCTAGTGCTTTTTGGTGGATATAGCGTTTCCTTGATAAGAATGATTCCTGGAGTATCTTGTTGAAGTGCGTCACCAAGTTTTTCAATTGTACTTTCAGTAAAAGCCAAGCCGAATGAAGCCGCTAACAATTCCCAATTAGGCGAGAACAAATCAACGCCCCGTTCTGGATGGGCCGCTACTTGTTGGTCATATCTGAGCATCCCGTAACCGCCATCATCAACAATTAGCAAGGTATATGGCAACTTCTCTTGCACAATTGTTGCTAACTCACCGAGTGCAAATGCAACTCCACCATCTCCGCAGACTGCAAGAGTTTTAATGCCAGATGCCGCAGGACCAATGGCAGCTGGTAATCCGAAACCGAGGGTGCCCCAACCAACTGGATAAGAAAGTCTTCTAGGACGCGGTTGTTTTGCATAAACGCCGGTCCAATAACCAACTACTGCCATATCGCAGACAATTGCACCATCCTTCGGCCAATTATCTTCAATCGCCGCCACTAGTGCGATACCTCTTGCGCTTTTTTCTTCAGTTATTAACCGAGATCTAACTTTTTGATTTAGCGCAGAAACATCTGCCCACTTACTCAGCACTTTCAATTGGCCAAGTTGAGTTAGCGCGGAACTTAGATTCGCAGTTTGAATTACTACTTGCGCAGATACGTTGCGTAACACAACAGTTGGATCTGCATCAATTACAACTATTGATTTAGGGAAAGGAATATTCCAATTTTTAGTGTTCATGCCATCTAATTGACTTGCAATCACAATTAACGAATCGCATTCAGCCATTAAATTTGAAATTTCAGGTTCATGAATTGGGGCTTGTAAAGTTAACGGATTACTTGCGCAAACTCCGCGCGCTGCAAATGATGTAAAAATCGGAGCGCTTAAATGTGTAGCAAGTATGCCAATTTCGCTATCTGCT
>JABMMO010000099.1 GCA_013205455.1 Actinomycetota bacterium | reverse complement strand
GTTGTTGCCGCGCCAGTTGTTGCCGCGCCAGTTGTTGCAGCGCCAGTAGTTGCAGCGCCAGTAGAGGATTCTTATGTAACGCCGATTGTTAGAAAATTAGCAACTGAAAGCGGAGTCGATTTATCAAAAGTTAAAGGAAGCGGAGTTGGCGGCCGGATCCGAAAAGAAGATGTAATGGCGGCAGCACCTCGGCCATCCGCAACACCTGTTGCACCGCAAGCGGCTACTAACGCGCCAGCAACTCCACTTACCTCTGCCCCGGTATCGGTTTCACCACTTCGTGGTACCAGCGCAAAGATGTCGCGCTTACGTAAAGTTATTGCAGCTCGCATGGTTGAGTCGTTACAGATCAGCGCCCAATTAACCACTGTGGTTGAAGTTGATATTACAAAAATTGCACGATTACGAGATCGTTCTAAAGCTAACTTTGAAGCTCGGGAAGGCGTTAAGTTAAGTTTCTTGCCATTTTTTACCGTTGCAGTTTGCGAAGCGCTGAAGCAACACCCAGTTGTTAATTCTTCACTCGATGGTGATGTTGTTACTTATCACGGTGCCGAGCACCTTGGAATTGCAGTAGATACTGAACGCGGATTATTAGTTCCAGTAATTAGAGATGCTGGCGATTTAAACATGGGCGGAATTGCGCGAAAAATTTCGGATGTTGCAGCCCGAACTCGCGATAGCAAAATTTCGCCTGAAGAATTAGGTGGCGGTACATTCACCATTACAAATACTGGAAGTCGTGGTGCGCTTTTTGACACACCAATTATCAACCAACCACAAGTCGCAATCCTTGGCATTGGCGCAGTTGTAAAACGGCCAATGGTTGTGAAAAGCGAAGATGGTGGCGAAACCATTGCGATTCGCTCCATGGTTTATTTAGCACTTTCTTATGATCACCGAATCGTAGATGGCGCAGATGCCGCGCGATTTTTAACCACGTTGAAAGAGCGACTTGAAGATGGTCGTTTTGAATCTGACCTAGGGCTTTAGTGCGTCCGCCACAACGAATTGCAATAACTGGCGCTTCCGGTTTAATCGGAACAGCTCTAGTTGGATTGTTGAAATCTGAAGGTCATACCGTGCAAAAATTGGTTCGTCGTCCGGTGGTATCCCCTGACGAAGTAAGTTGGGATCCAGCGGCTGGAACCGTTGATTTAGCGCCACTTGAAGGTGTTAATGCAATTATTCACTTAGCTGGCGCAGGAGTTAGTGATAAGCGGTGGAACGCAAAATACCGTGCAACTATTTTGAATTCGCGATTACTTGGAACTACGGCAATCGCAAAAGCGGTGGCCGAATTAAAACCTGAAGTATTTATCTCAGCTAGCGCAATCGGCTGGTATGGCGAAACTGGTAATCGCGCTGTAACCGAGAACGACCGAGGCGGCGATGACTTTCTTGCAGCTGTCTGTCGGGAATGGGAAGCTGCCGCAGACCTTGCTGGCGATGTTCGTACTGTAAAAATTCGTACCGGTTTAGTTTTAGATCCAACAGGTGGTGCACTTGGCAAAATGTTGCCACTCTTCCGATTAGGTTTAGGTGGAAAATTAGGAAATGGAAAACAATGGTGGTCTTGGATAACTCTGCATGACCAACTACGAGCAATTAGATTTTTATTGGAGAACAAAATTGAGGGTCCAGTTAATTTAACATCACCTAATCCAGCTACAAATCAAGAATTCACTGCGGCCTTAGCCCGTGCAATGCATCGCCCCGCACTATTTCCTGCCCCAGCAATTGCATTGAAAATAGCCATGAGCGGATTTTCAACTGAAGTTCTTGGATCTAAGAAGATTCTTCCGGAGAAATTGTTAGCAGTTGGCTTCAACTTCGATTATCCACATTTAGCTAGCGCACTAACTGCCTTGATTGATTAATTCAAGCTTAATATTATTTCAGCCGCTCTACGACCTGAGTGCATTGCTCCTTGTTGTGACGGAGTTTCGCGATGATCACCAACTAGAAATAAATTGGGTTTAATCGCTACGACAGATTCAATTGGTTTAGCAATTCCGTGAAGTGGCAGAGATTGCTTGATTTCATACTTGCTGACCAAATCCCAATTTTTAGTAGACGTTTGCCAGATTGAACTTAAGTGTCTTCTTATTTCCGACTCCGACGCAGCCGTGATTGAAGTCGAAGAGATTAATGTTTTACCAACAGGCGCGTAATATGGCGAAACTTTTGATATCGCCACTGAATTAATCACTGGACCAGCACCGCTGCCATCTATTCTTAAATTAGCTCCGATCTCAGTATCGGCATCTAGTGCGTGATACCAAGTCGTTGCAGAATTCATGACAGGTGCATCAGCTTGTTGGAGAAGTTGCGCCGAAGTTGTTGGATCAGTAGCCACCACAATTACATCGAAACTCATTTTGCCAACGCTTGTTTCTAGTACGCCATCACCGATTTCATTTACTTGAACGCCTAATTGCAGATCATGCAGCGAACTTGCAAGCTTATTTGGTAATTCGCCGACCCCTAGCGCCGGAATTCCAGGGCTCCCAATAACAAAATATTTTATAAGTGTCTTAGCCAATTCATTTGAAATTAGCTCGGGTGAAGCTAAAAAGACGCCAGTGAGAAATGGTTTTAAAACTTTCCAATAGAGATCACCGAGACCAGCAGATAAAGCAGCAGTTTCGCAAGAAATTCTATTGCTCGAATTTAGATACTTAAATAGCGCCAATTTCTCAACAGTAGATCCAAGTTTTGGATTTAGAAAAGTTTTTAGATTCGCTCCAGCCACCATCACTTCGCTGTCGATTAAAACATCAATGCGTTTTGGCAAGTAACGGAAATCTAAAGTTGGAAATAACCCTGATTTAATTATCTCGGGGTACTTAGGATTTATAACTTGAAAACCGCGATCGCACCGAAATCCATCCACTATGTCAGTAGCCATCCGGCCACCAACTCGATCTGATGATTCGAGCAACGTGACTTCGGCACCACCATCTTGCAGCACCCGCGTAGCCGTAATACCGGCAAGCCCAGCGCCGATTACTACAACTTTTCGATTAAAACTCAACATCTTATTTAGTTGGTAGCTAGCGGTTACGAAATTTTTTCATGCTGCATTTTTGACGGCCACCAAATTTTTGGACCAATCGCATGGACTAGCGCTGGTACCAACAATGAGCGCACAATTGTGGTGTCAAGCAGTACACCAAATGCAACGGCGAAACCCAATTCAGCTAAGAAAACTAACGGTAATACACCAAGTACGGCGAAGGTCGCTGCTAACACAACACCGGCTGAGGTGATTACGCCGCCAGTTACAGTTAAGCCTTTGATAACACCTTTACGAGTTCCGATTTTCTGGGCCTCTTCGCGAACGCGAGTCATTAAGAAAATGTTGTAATCAATACCGAGCGCCACTAAGAAGATAAAAGCAAATAATGGGAACGAAGCATCGGCGCCCGGGAAGTGGAAAATGTGTTCGAATACCAATTGGCTAACACCAAGGGTTGCCATGAAAGATAAAATCACTGTACCGAGAAGCAAGAGCGCGGCAAATACACTGCGCAAGAGCAACCCAAGAATTAGTGCAATTATCAAAAGAACAACCGGAATAATTAATTTATTATCATGGCGCGATGCCACGTCGGTGTCATATTGAATTGCAGTACCACCGCCAACCAAAATTTCTGGATCAATTGCGTGCACCGTATCCCGAATAACCGGAATTGCATCGCGTGCCGCTACCGAATCCGCGGTCATAGCAAGAGTCGCATTTAATAAAACTAAGCCGTCAACAACTTTGGTTATTGGCGCTGGTGCACCCGGAATTACTGGACCAGTAAGTTGCGGGGCAACAAACGAAATATCTTTATTGCCCTTAAGCGCAGTTGTAACAGCTACAACATCTTTTTCTTTAACGACGATTTGAACTGGCGAACCTTCTCCGCCTGGAAAATGTTCTAATAGATTCTCTTGACCAGCTACAGAATCTGGCTTACCGGTAAATGCTTGGGTTGTTGAGAGGCCATTAGCGTCAAGCGTGAACGAAAAACCAGCAAGAACGGTTAGAAGTACCGCCGTAGAAATCCAGGTACGTTTCGGATGGCGTTCCACTAAATTACCAATTTTTGACCAGACCCCCGTTAGTTGTTCATTTACATCATCAAAACGCGGCACTTTAGGCCAAAAAATCCAACGACCAAAAACCAGAAGCAGGGCTGGTAAAAAAGTAAGAACCGCAATCATTGATGCTGCGATACCGATTGCCCCGACTGGTCCAAGTCCGCGATTGCTAGAGAGATCGCTTAGCAAAAGTACAAGAAGGCCTGCGATGACTGTGCTTCCGGAAGCAACGATTGGTTCAACCACGCCGCGAAGGGCAATCTTCATCGATTCATAACGCGATTCGTGATGATGCAATTCTTCGCGATATCTGGCGATTAAAAGTAGCGCGTAATCGGTGGCTGCACCGAGAACTAGCACAGAAAGAATTCCTTGGGATTGCCCATTTAAATCAATTACATCTGCTTTAGCTAAATAATAAACTACGGTTCCAGCTAACGAGAGCGCGGTGATTGCGCTAATTAGTGGCAGTATCCATAAAAATGGCGAGCGATACACGACGATTAAAATAATTGAGACTACGCCGAGCGTTGTTAACAAAAGTGTGGAATCGATCGATCCGAATGCGCCAAATAAATCTGCCAAAATTCCACCAAAACCAGTTACATTTGTAGTCAAGCCTTGGCTATCAAAATTAGCGGCCAAGTCTGTGCGGATAAATTTAACAATTTGAGGCAGCGCTGGCTTATCATCAATATTTTCAGTTGCTACTTTGGAATCTAACGGGATGTTAGCGAGCGCAGCTTTGCCATCTTGTGACGGGAATGCAGCTAAAAGTGATCCTGGAATTATGTATTGCGAAAGTGAAATCTCGGTGCCGGGAATCTTCTTATTTGAAAGCGTGGCTAGGTACTGATTTATCGCACCTAATTTTGTGACATCCATTTCGCCAAGAAATAACAATAAAGTAGGAAGTTGGTCATTAGCGGAGTCGGCAAATTTAATAGTTACTTTCGCGGTCTTAGTTGATTCAGCATTATCCGGAAGAAAGCCAGAGTTATCGTTCTCTTGAACTGTTGAGAGCTTGCCGAAAGTTGGTCCAGCCACGCTGCTAATGCCTAACCAAGCGACAATCGCGATAATCGCGACCCAGAGCGGCTTCCGACCCTTGATTGATCCGAGTTTCATTTTGGCAAAGCCTCTCTGTGAGCGCGCAACATCGGCGCTATCTCTCTGATGATTTTCGCTACCGCAACAGATCGAAATCTTACCTGAGCGCCCACTCAACCGCTGAAGGTAGTTAGGCTTGACCCATGTCCGTTCTTCATACCCAAACCATCTCGATTCAAAATCTTGGCTTGGTCAATTATGAGGTCGCTTGGGAAAAGCAGCGCGAGATTCAAGCTGGCGTCGCCGCTGGCGAAAATCCAAACACTCTCTTGCTCCTAGAACATCCACCAGTTTTTACCGCTGGCCGTCGAACCTCAGAGTCTGATCGCCCCATCGATGGCACCCCAGTAATCAACGTCGACCGTGGCGGAAAAATTACTTGGCATGGACCCGGACAAATTGTTGGATATCCAATTGTTAAATTGAAGAACGGCAACGATGTCGTTGGTTTTGTCCGTGAAATTGAAATAGCGTTAATTAATACTTGCCAAGAATTTGGCGTTAACGCCGAACGCTATTGTGAGCGAACCGGTGTTTGGATTCGTGACGCCAAAGGTGATCGGAAACTTGCCGCAATTGGGATTCGGGTTGCAAAAGGTGTGACCATGCATGGTTTCGCACTAAATGTAAATCCGGATTTGAGTTGGTTTAAGAAAATCGTGCCTTGTGGGATTCCAGATGTTGAAGTAACTTCGCTGAGCGTTGAATTAGGGCGCAATATCGCGATAGTCGAGATTTTAGAATCGTTAACTCGAAATATCACCTCTGCTCTAGATAAGGTCGCGGAATGAGCGTTGCTCCCGAAGGTAGAAAGATGCTTCGCATTGAAGCGCGCAATTCATCGGTGCCAATCGAACGTAAACCTGAATGGATTAAGACCCGTGCAATCATGGGGCCTGAGTACACGCAACTTCGTTCGTTGGTGGCGCGTGAAGGTTTGCATACCGTCTGCCAAGAAGCTGCTTGTCCAAATATTTTTGAATGTTGGGAAGATAAGGAAGCAACTTTCTTAATTGGTGGCGAAGCGTGCACAAGACGTTGCGATTTTTGCAATATCGATACTGGAAAGCCAGAACCGCTAGATCGAGATGAACCACGTAGAGTGGCGGAATCAATTAAAACTATGGGGCTTCGTTACGCCACTATTACTGGTGTTGCACGGGATGATTTAGAAGATGAAGGCGCTTGGCTTTATGCCGAAACCATAAAACAAGTTCATGAAAGAGTTCCCGGCTGCGGTGTTGAGATGTTAGCCCCGGATTTCAGCGGTAATCCGGATTTACTAAACCAAGTATTTGAAACTCGTCCCGAAGTTTTTGCGCATAACGTTGAAACTGTGCCGCGAATTTTTAAGCAGATTCGACCTGCGTTTACTTACGACCGTTCCTTAAATGTAATTTCGCAAGCTCGCGATTTTGGTCTAATTACAAAATCTAATTTAATTCTTGGGCTCGGTGAAACGCCTGCAGAAATTACGCAAGCGTTGCTTGACTTACGTAGCGCTGGTTGCGATTTAATCACCATTACCCAATATCTACGGCCATCGGCAAAACATCACCCAGTAGAGCGATGGGTAAAACCAGAAGAATTTGTGGAGCATTCTAAAATGGCTACTGAGATCGGTTTCTTGGGCGTAATGAGCGGTCCGCTAGTGCGTTCAAGTTATCGCGCCGGCCGTTTATACAAGCAAGCTCAAGCGCAAAAAATTGGCGCAGACGCCGGCGAAATTAAATAAAGTGGCTGACCTGGTTTATCCCCCAGTAATAGTTCTTGTTAAATCGCTATGGAAATATCTTGGCCTGCAATTCACTTTTCAAGGCGAAGCGCATGTACCCCGAAAAGGTGGCGCAATTTTAGCTATAAACCATATTGGTTATTTAGATTTTGCAATTGTTGGAACTGCGGTACTGCCGGCAAATAGATTAGTAAGGTTTATGGCTAAGAAAGAAATTTTTGATCATAAAATTTCTGGACCGCTAATGCGCGGCATGAAGCATATTTCGGTTGATCGAACCAATGGTTCAGGTTCTTTCGTGGCAGCGCTCCGTGCTTTAAAATCTGGCGAAATTATTGGAATTTTTCCCGAAGCTACTATTTCAAGAAGTTTCGAATTAAAAGAGATGAAGACTGGCGCCGTTCGATTAGCGATGGCTTCGGGCACGCCTATCTTGCCAACAATTATTTGGGGCAGCCAACGGGTTTGGACTAAAGGTGTGAAGCGAAATTTCTCGCGATCGCACGTTCCGATAACAGTCTCGATTGGTGAACCCATTTTTGTCCCGCGCGATGCCGATGTGGATACTAAAGAATTAGAATTGAAAAATCGACTCTCTGAAATGTTAAGGAAAGTACAAGCAAAGTACCCAGATAGCCACGATGGCCAACGATGGGCGCCGGCTCGATTGGGCGGCACTGCGCCTACGCTCGCGCAAATTGCTGCAGAAAAGAAAGGTTAAACTCCCACCATGGCGCTCTTCAAACGTAAGAAAAAGAATGCAGATTCTGCACCAGTAGAGAAGAAAATTCGCTTCAAAGAGATCCGGGATGCTTACGCGATCACTAAGAAGGTTAAACCACTGATTTTGCTCTATTGCTTAGCGATATTCGTTCCAGTTTGGGCCGTTGGTATTTTAATCGGAGCTGCCGTTGGCCATCCGTATTACTTGGGTTTTGTAACATTTCCAATTGCGCTACTTGCAGCATTTTTCTTTTTCACACGCCAAGCTGGTAGCGCGGCATACGCATCCATCGAAGGCCAAATCGGTGCTGGTGCATCAGTACTAATGGCAATTCGAAAAGGTTGGACCGTTACGCCAGCAGTAGCTGTGGCAAAGAATCAAGATATGGTCCACCGCGCTGTTGGAAAACCTGGCGTAGTTTTAGTTGGCGAAGGTTCAAGCGCGATCCGACATATGTTGGCTGATGAAAAACGAAAAGTTGAGCGATTCGCTCCTGGCGTTCCCGTATTTGAATTAGTGGTTGGTGAAGGCGAAGGTCAAATTCCAATTCGGAAATTACAAAAGCGAATGAAAAAATTCCCAAAGAAACTTGCAACGGTACAACTTCGCGAGTTGCGTGCTCGAATGAAAGCTATTGGCGGCATGAACATTCCAATTCCAAAAGGTCCAATGCCTAAAAATGTGAGAATGCCGAAGCGTTAATTTTTTACAACAACTGTTTTTGCAAATCGATCATGCAATCCGCGCGATTGCATATCGGTTATTACTGCTGGAATCACTAAGCAAATTAGAAGCGTCCGAAACAAAATTCGGAGTGGGTTAACAAAATCTTGATCTGGCCAAGTTAAAACTTGTATTTTTAAAATCCGCTGGCCCGCAGAGGCTCCTTGCAGCGAAGTTAGAATGACAACTTCCGAGAAGAAGACCAGCAGTACCCATTGGCCCAACCCAAGAAAGCTCTG
>JABMMO010000098.1 GCA_013205455.1 Actinomycetota bacterium | reverse complement strand
TATGCGAAAAGCCATTGATAACCGAGAATTTTTTGAGTTTAAAAAAGATTTCTTAGGTCGATATCAAGCCGGTCGTAGCCAAAACGCTTAAGAAATATAAGTCGGTTCTTTTCGTTTGACATAAGCAATAGTTGGGTAGGTAACTGGCAACAGAATTACTTCCAAAAGTGTCTTGTAAACATAACCAGCGACCACATAATTTAAGAAATCTTTGCCAGTGATAATTCCGTAGAAAGCGATAGTGCAAAAAACAATAGTGTCAGCTAACTCTCCGATAACGGTTGATCCAATCAACCGCACCCAAAGTTTTCGCTCTTTGGTGTATCTCTTAATTAAAGTTAGTGACCAGGAATTTAGGAGTTGGCCAATCAAGAAACCACAAACACTTGCTAACACAATTCGTGGCACAAACCCCAATATTGATTCAAACGCACTTTGGTTTTCCCAACCATCCGCGGCGGGCGAAATCTGCACCAGATAAAAAGTGATAGCTGCTAAGACGGCCATCGCAAAGCCCATAAATATGACTTTACGAGCAGCTTTAAAACCATAAACCTCAGTTAAAACATCACCAACTATGTAAACTAATGGGAATAGAAATGCGCCACCATCGGTAATGATTGGACCGAAGTGAATTAACTTCGTTGCGCCGATATTTGAGATTAAGATCAAGCCACAGAAAGCTGCTGCAAAGAATGGGTAAAGGCTCTGCGTTGACTTTGCGTAGCGAACGCCTACCGCTTCCTTGGTTTCGTTTATTGACACTCGCTTATTAAATCACGCTACTGAGCCATAAATTAGCCATCTCTTGATGGCCTAAAACTCTTACTTACCTCATCTATCAACTTTAAAGGCGGATTTAACAATTAATCCAAATTCGCGAACTCGATCAAGCTCTATCTGATAATTACTTTCTTCTTTAAAATCCTCTGAAATGAGCGCTCCAGCAAGTTCATTTGGGTTTTTTATACAAACGCCACCGCCATAAAGTTTATGAAATGCAGTAATTTTTGGATCGTAAGAGATTGCAATATATGGTCGCCGAAATGCGTAAGCGATAATCGCACCATGCAATCTTGTTGTTACAACATAATTAGTATCCTGATAAAGCTTAAGAATTCGATTTAAACCATTCTCAGCGCTTTCAATATTAGGCGTAAAGGAATATTCAAAACCGGCTTTTTCAATGGAATCCCGAATAATTGGAGTTTGATCATTTGGTTCTAGATCGACATGCGAACTGTGAAGTACCCGATTGCCACTGCTTTTTTCAGCCACATCAAAGTGGTTGCTCACGTAAATCAAAGTAGGACAAGCGGTTATAGAAATTTTGCTATCTAACTCATAGAAATCCCGAGTCAATTCATCTCGCACGTTCGCAAATTTTGATTTTTCAAAAACTCGCTGCACTACCGCTTTAGGAACGCCTTTTACCTCATCATTATCGGGTAAGCAGACTCCGATCCCCCAGATCGTAATTGGCAATTTACAATTTTTTTCCAAGTCAACCCAAAACTTTTCAAATACGCTATGCAGTAATCCAGCTCCACCAATAATTACCCTCGAATAATTTGCATGTACATAATTCCAATCAACTGGGCTTTTATGGATATTCCAGGTATCTAAAGTTTCATCGAGCATTTCATGGATAGCAAGAACTGGTAGGTAGTTTCCAATATTTCTATTTGCAGAATAAAATTGAAGCGTATCGCTTTTCCGTTTTCGGTTGACGCTAGGAACTTTGCTAATGTCGTTTAACTCCGTTAATTCATTACCACTTCCAAATAGATTACTTAGTTTTTTTAACAAGTTATTCCAGCTCGCTTAACAAGCCTGGCCTTACCGCTAGCCCCATCGAAGCATCAATAATTGCGCCATGCATTGAAGTTGATGCTGGAGCGGCAAGGAAAATCACAATCTCTGCAATCTCATCTGGCTCTATTAATCGACCTTTTGGAAGGGATGCGATAAATGAATTCCGTTCACTCTCTGACATGCCGACAAGGGTGCTCGCTTGAAACATTCCAGTGTTTGTAGCGCCGGGTGAGATTGCGAAAACATCTACATTTGTATAGACATTCTCGGCCGCTAATTGTCTGGTTAAAAATGAGACTGCAGCTTTACTCATACCATCTGAAAGTCGGAAGTGTGGGAAAGCTTGAAATCCTCCGCCTACTGAGCTGAAATTAATTAATTTGCGGACGTTTTTTGATTCGCTAGTGATTTCAATAAAAATTTCGGAAATCTTCAAAGCGCCATATGCATTTATCGCAAACATCATTGAATCTTGTTGGTCCTTACCGGATGCATAAGTTGTTACGGTTGCCGATCCGACCGCAGCAGCATTTACC
>JABMMO010000097.1 GCA_013205455.1 Actinomycetota bacterium | reverse complement strand
GTCTCGCCGCAACCGCAACTTACTTTGGTCTCTTCATATTTTGGGTGGATCTCGGGTTTCATCTCTAGCCTCTTGCTTTCGGTTGTAGTGGCTGGGTCATAAACCGCACTTCGCGCTTTATGTGAACCAGTCCGATCGATCAGGTTTGAAACAGGTTGCTACTTTACTAGACCTCGGAAGTTGGTCCAACCGTAGTTTTTTGGATCTGCATCAAGAATTCCACGTTCGATTTGGTGCCCTTCATCTTCTCGAGGAGAAGTTCCAGCGCCTGTTGTGAATCAAGGGCGTGTAGCACGCGCCGTAATTTCCATACGATATTGAGCTCTTCAGTTCCCATCAGAATTTCTTCTTTACGGGTACCTGAAGCATCAACATCAACCGCTGGGAAAATTCGCTTATCTGCAAAGCGGCGATCTAATTTAAGTTCCATATTTCCAGTGCCTTTGAACTCTTCGAAAATAACTTCATCCATTTTCGAGCCAGTTTCAACAAGCGCTGTTGCAAGAATAGTTAGCGATCCGCCATCTTCGATATTACGCGCGGCGCCAAAAAACTTCTTTGGTGGATATAACGCAGCTGAATCAACACCGCCAGAAAGAATTCGGCCAGATGCTGGGGCAGCGATGTTATATGCACGACCTAATCGAGTAATCGAATCGAGCAACACAACTACATCATGACCAAGTTCGACTAACCGCTTCGCACGTTCAATTGCAAGTTCAGCAACAGTTGTGTGGTCATCTGCTGGACGATCGAATGTTGAGGCAATAACTTCACCTTTGACCGAACGTTGCATATCAGTTACTTCTTCAGGACGTTCATCAACTAGCACAACCATCAAATGACATTCTGGGTTATTTGTTGTGATCGCATTTGCAATTGCTTGTAAGACCATAGTCTTACCAGCTTTAGGTGGCGAAACAATTAAGCCACGTTGGCCTTTACCAATTGGGCAAATTAAATCGATCACGCGCGTAGTTAGCACGCCCGGTTCAGTTTCAAGGCGTAACCGCTCTTGTGGGTATAACGGAACTAATTTTGAGAATTCCAAGCGATCTTTCGCGCTCTCTGGATCGTTTCCATTTACAGTTTCAATTTTTACTAGAGCATTAAATTTCTCACGCCGTTCGCCTTCTTGAGGTTGACGCACAGACCCGGTAATTACATCGCCTTTACGCAATCCATAACGTCGAACTTGTTGCAACGAAACATAAACATCGTTTGGACCAGGTAAATATCCACCAGTACGCAGGAATGCATAACTTTCTAAAATATCTAACAATCCACCAACTGGAAGGAGGACATCATCATCGGTCAGCACGATTTCACGCTCGCTCCGAGCGCCGCGAGTACCGCGATCACGATCATGGCGGTCTCGGCCACGACCTCGGTCGCGATTTCGGTTTTGCCAATCGCGCGCGCCATCACGTGAGCCTGCAGAGCGATTAGTCGCAAAAGTGCGTTCGTTTACATCGCCAGTTCGGTCATTTGGATTTTGATCATTTGAAGTATCTTCATCAGAATTCATAGAGTTTTCATCCTGCCCATCCAAGTCATCATCTTGATTATCTTGATTATCTGATTCATTATTATTTTGTTGTTTTTTATTTGAATTTCCTTTTTTCTTTTCGCGGTTTTCATTCCGACTAGCTCGGCGAGCTTCACGCTCTGCCTTAGCTGCATCGCGGTTTGCGGCTTGTAGATCGCCAATCGCTTGTACAAGTTCAGTCTTGGCCATTTTCGCAGCGCCATCGATCCCGAGGTTGCCGGCAACTTTCTTTAACTCTGGAAGTAACATCGCGGCTAATTCGCCGGACTCTCTGCGAGTTCGTGTGCTTGTTGTTTCTGCCATTCTCATTTCATTTCTATTTGTAACCCGCTGATGCCAGCAAGGAAATGTGGATTTCTTAGAAGTTTTAGATTCTGTGGCCTATTACGAGGTTACTAACCCTCGGTCACTAGATAGGTAAACCTTAGCACGGAGCCCCTTATTCCTAAAAATCCAAAACTATGCGGTTTATGCGCTCGCTAACTCGGCTCCAGTAGCTGATATTTCTAAATCATGCGGCGTAAACCCAGAGCCTGCTACCCGCACAATCTCATCGCGCTCCACCTTATTGCCAGTGTGCAGGATTAACAACGAGGGACCGGCACCAGAAATTGTTGCAGCAACGCCAGCTGCACGAAGTTTAGTTACTAGGTCAACTGACTTAGGCATTGCTTCCCTGCGGAAACTTTGGTGAATGTGATCTTCGGTTGCTTGAAATAATAAATCCGGGCGAACTGTTAACGCGTGCACCAATAACGCAGCCCGTCCGGCATTGATTGTGGCATCTCTATGGCTAACTATTTCAGGTAGAAGTCGTCTGGCTTTTGCAGTTGCTAAATGCGCACTTGGAAGTAAAACTAAAGCTTTGATTGCAATGTTTACATCTAGTTTTATGGCGCAGCCAGTTGGGATCGAAGCACGATCTTCCATCCAAGCAACAGTAGCTCCACCTAAAAGAGCAGCTGCCACATTATCTGGATGTCCTTCTAAATCTGTTGCAAGTGCAATTAAATTGTCATCGCTCATTAATTGTTGTCCCGATAAAACTAAACCTCGCGCTAACGAGAGGCCGCCAACAATTGCACCTGCCGAAGAACCAAGCCCACGGCCATGTGGAATTTCATTTAGCGCGCGCAACGCAATACCACGCGGCTTACCGCCCATAAATTCAAATCCACGCATCATCGCTTTAATTACTAAATTCTTAGCATCGCGAGGTACCTCTTCGGCACCTTCACCGGTCACATCAATATCAAAAATCTCTTCATCGAGAATTTGCGCAACGTATTGATCGCGAATATCAAGGGCTAAACCAAGTGAATCAAAACCTGGGCCTAGATTTGCAGACGAAGCTGGCACGCTTACTTGTACTGGGGTTGCTTTATAAGTTAGCGGATCTCTAAATCCTCTGCGCGACATAGTTACGCCAACCCAATCTCTTGGGCGGCCCGATCAACATCTACTGGCACCACAATCGGCGCATCAGCGCCATCAAGTATCCATTGAACTTCTTTCAAGCCGTTACCAGTAACGGTAATTACGATCTTCTTTC
>JABMMO010000096.1 GCA_013205455.1 Actinomycetota bacterium | reverse complement strand
ATTTAGATGAATTTGAATGGATTGATGCAGATCAAGGGCGAGCTTCTGCGCGCCTACATTTAGAAGATTTAGCAGAGTATTTGAAAATTGAATTATCCGATGAGGAACAAGAAGATGTAGACACCATCGGCGGCTACATGGCAAAAATACTTGGCCGAGTGCCGATTCCAGGCAGCACACTTACGTTGCACGGTTGGCAAATAACTGCCGAGCGAATTGTTGGCAGACGGCACCGAATCGGAACAATTCTCGTCGAGCGAAATAATTCTGAAGCAACCACGAAGCAATCGCTCTAAAAAACCTGCATTAGACTCCGGGAATGCGCATAGTTAGGTTTACGCCACCAGCCGGTTCGGCACTAGGCACTGACCCACATTTTGGCGTGCTTGAAGATGAAACCACAATTCGTGCCATCGCCAGCGATCCGCTTTATGCCGGAGTTCATAAGTTAGAAACAACAGTTTTACTAAAAGATGTGCGGTTATTAGCTCCAGTAATTCCTAGAAGTAAAGTGGTTTGTATTGGGAAAAATTATGCTGACCATGCAGCTGAAATGGGAAGCGATCTACCGGAAGAGCCAATAATTTTCTTAAAACCAAATACTTCAGTAATTGGTCCAAATGATTTAATTCAATGGCCAAGCTCGAGCGAGCGAGTTGATCATGAAGCTGAACTTGCCATTGTAATTAGCAAAATTTGTAAAGAAGTTCCAAAAGAGCGCGTTAAAGATGTAATTTTTGGATATACGATTGCAAACGATGTCACCGCTAGAGATTTGCAGAAGAAAGATGGCCAATGGACCCGCGGAAAAGGATTCGATTCTTTCTGCCCACTTGGGCCATGGATTGATACCGATTTTCAACCTGGAGACCAAGCAATCACGGCAACAGTAGATGGCGAACTTAAGCAGAGCGCAAAGCTATCCGAGATGATTTTCAAGATTCCAGAGATAATTCAATTCGTGACAAATGTGATGACTCTGCTTCCTGGCGATGTGATTTTAACGGGCACACCTGCCGGCATCGGACCGTTAAACCAAAATGGTGAAGTTGCGATTTCGATTGCAGGTTTAGGCACACTTACTAATAGGGTTTCGCTCCGTGGCTAACGATTCGATTAAAAAAGAGATTCGGGTTCGATTTGCCCCATCCCCAACCGGTGATTTGCATGTTGGAAACATCAGAACTGCGTTATTTGATTGGGCATATGCCCGTCACACTGGTGGCAAATTCATTTTTAGAATTGAAGATACTGATCGCGAACGCGTAACCGATCAATACATTGCGGCTGCAATCGATACTTTGCGTTGGCTTGGTTTGGAATGGGATGAAGGCCCTGAAGTTGGCGGGCCATACGGTCCTTATCTGCAATCGCAACGTTTGGATATTTATGCAAAATGGGCGCAAACTTTTCTGGATAATGGCGATGCTTATCGTTGTTATTGCAGCACCGAAGAGTTAGAAGCGCGCCGGGAAACGCAACGAGCCGCAAATTTAGCGCCTGGTTATGACGGAAAGTGCCGAAACCTTTCAGCGGAAGCAAGCGCCAAGTATGAAAGTGAAGGACGAAAACCAGTTACGCGAATGCGGATGCCCGACGGCGAAACCCATTTCAATGACGCAATTCGCGGTGATTTAGTTTTCGAACATAAGTTTGTACCAGATTTCGTATTAGCTCGCGCAGATGGTTCACCGCTTTACACCCTCGCAGTAGCGGTAGATGATGTTTTGATGAAAGTTACCCATATTTTACGTGGTGAAGATTTGCTTTCTTCAACGCCACGTCAGATTCGGGTTTATCAAGCCATGGGAGTTACCCCAGAAGATTATCCAATTTTTGCGCACTTGCCATTTGTGATGGGCCAAGACAACACCAAACTTTCGAAGCGAAACGGCGAAGTGTCGATTGCTTGGTATCGAGATGCGGGTTTCTTACCAGAAGCGATCTGTAATTATTTGGCGCTATTAGGTTGGTCGCCTGGCGACGATCGCGAGAATGTAACCATGCAAGAGTTAACCGAATTGTTCACGGTCGAACGAGTTAATAGTTCGCCGGCTAGATTTGATATGAAAAAACTCGAAGCAATAAACGGTGACAAAATACGTGCGCTAACTATTGATGATTTTTTACTACGGGCGCTGCCTTTTGTTACTAACGCCGGAATAATTTCCGGTACAGATAGCGAAAAAGCTGTTATTAAATCAGTTTTACCGATAATTCAGGAACGGATTGCAAAGCTCTCAGAAGTACCCCAGATGGTTAAATTTCTATTTGGGGAAAGCGTTGTGATTGATAGCGAATCTAAAGCAAAAATTTCGGATGATGTATCAAAAGATGTACTGCGAAAATCACTTGCTGCGCTGGAACCGTTAACGAATTGGAGCCATGGTTCGATTGATGCGGCGCTTCGTGCGGTGCTAATTGAAGAGATGGGTTTGAAACCGAGAATTGCATTCGGTGCGGTTCGAATTGCGGTAACTGGAAGTCATATCTCACCACCGTTATTTGAATCTATGGAATTGCTTGGTAAAGAACGCGCAATTACACGCATAAAAAACGCAATTTAGCTTAACTTTTTCAGGGTATCCTTGGCTTGCAACATTGGGGTATGGGGTAATTGGCAGCCCAGCTGATTCT
>JABMMO010000095.1 GCA_013205455.1 Actinomycetota bacterium | reverse complement strand
GATCGGACCAATGTGCGCCATATTTCACCGGAAATAATCGGGGAGAGCGTTGCGTTGATTGTGGCAGATTTATCATTCATCTCGCTCACCATGGTTATTCCAGCTCTCAAATCGGTCTCTACTGATGAAACTGATTATTTAGTTATGGTGAAGCCGCAATTTGAAGTTGGTCGCGAAAAACTTGGCGCAGGGGGAGTAGTAAGAGATTCGCAGCTAAGAAAACAAGCAATTGTGGATGTCGCGAACTCCGCTTTTGAACTAGGTTTAGGGTGCTTAGGAGTTTGCGCAAGCCCACTTCCTGGTCCAGCCGGCAACGTGGAGTATTTTCTCTGGTTAAAAGCCGGTGCCCCACTTCTAAGTGATGCAATTATTGATGCAGCGATAGCGAAAGGACCACAATGAGTAACGCTATTTCACGGCGATTGCTGCTAGTTGTGCACCCAACTCGCAGCGACGCAAAGACAACAGCCGAAGCGCTAATTGCCAAATTAGTTTCCGAAAATTTTGAGATTGTTTCGACTTCTGAAATAGAAATTGCGGGAATTGCCAAAATCTCTCTTTCGGAATTGGATGATTTGCTATCAAAGGCAGCCATAGAGCTTGCTGTGGTGCTCGGTGGTGATGGCACGATTTTGCGTGCCGCCCAAGCAATCCGGGGCAGCTCGGTACCGCTACTTGGCGTTAATTTAGGTCATGTAGGTTTTCTAGCACAGATCGGTCGACCGACTATTGCAGAATTGGCTACCGCGATTATCGCGAAGAATTATAAATCAGAACGTCGGATGGTGTTGCAATATCGAATTGAACGTGCTGGCGAAAGTATTGCGCACGGCTGGGCGCTTAATGAAGTAACCATTGAAAGAAGTAGCGAAGCGATGGTCGAACTCTTGGTGCAAATTGATCATCGCCCATTATCGCGATGGGGATGTGATGGAATAATTTGCGCGACCCCAACTGGATCGACCGCATACGCTTTCTCTGCCGGCGGTCCAATTGTTTGGCCAGAGGTAGAAGCGCTGGTTTTGCTGCCGTTAGCTGCGCACGCACTGTTTTCTAGACCGATGGTGATTAGCCCAGAATCAATAATCGCTGTAGATATTGAGTCCGAGGAAGCGACGCTTTCTGCTGACGGGCTAAGGAAATTTCAACTTGTGGAAAATGATCGTGTGATTTTAACTAGTGATAATTCTCCAATAAATTTAGCGCAAATTGATCCAGCTCTATTCACGGATCGTTTAGTGGCAAAGTTCAAATTACCGGTTGAAGGATGGCGTGGTGAGTGAAGCTGATCGCTCTGCTTTAGAAGAGATATCAATTCGAAATCTTGGCGTCATTGAAAATGCGGTTGTACCTTTTACTAAAGGGCTAAATGTATTAACCGGCGAAACCGGTGCTGGTAAAACCATGGTTTTAACGGCGCTAGCGTTGATCTTGGGCGGCAAATCAGATCAAGATTTAATACGCAGAGGCAGTGAACGACTTACCGCGTCCGGAATTTTTCGATTATCAAAAAAATCCGAGCCAGAGTTCAAAGAATTATTAGAAACTCATGATCCAGAGATTGAAAATAATCGCTTACTTTTTACAAGGAGCGTGAGTAGCGATGGTAAAGCGCGTGCAAATTTGGGTGGGGTGGCGGTTCCGGCTTCCGTATTAGCAAATTTTGGAGAAGAGTTAATCGAGATTCACGGCCAATCTACAAATTTGCGGTTAACAAAAACGGTGCGACAGCGTGAACTATTAGATCGTTATGCCGGCGAAAAATTTGCGGCAGAGTTATCACGATATCGCGATTGTTATCAGAGTTATCACGAGTTATCGAAAAATATTGCAGAGTTAAAAGTTGCGTTGAAAAAGCGTGACCAAGAGATAGCAGAATTAGAAGAATTAGTTGAGACTTACGCAAAAATTCGCCCTAATTCTGGCGAGTTGTCTAATATCGAGAATGATATCTCCCGGTTAGATTCAATTGAAGACTTGCGAGCGGGCGCTGCGATGGCTGATAGCGTTCTTAACTCCGAATCCGAAAATGTCTTGATTTCATTGGCGTTAGCGCGTCGGTCTCTAGAATCGATAAAGGGTAAAGACGCTCAATTGGATGAAATTCGAGAAGCACTTGTGGAATCAATTCTTAATATAAGCGATGTTGCCGCAGATTTATCACGATACACCGAAAATCTTGATCTAGATCCTAATGCGTTAGCCAATGCCCAAGATCGCCGTGCACAATTAAATTCCATTATCAAGAAATTCGGCAAAAACTCCGATAAGTATCAAGCTTTGGAAGAAATAATTGTTGATGCTGAGAAAGCTAAGGCTCGAATTAGTGATTTAACGGGTGGTGAAGATCGGATTACGGAACTATCGAAAGAACTCGAAGCATCGTTTCAAGTTTTACAAGATAGCGCCCAAAAGATTTCTGGATTGCGAACAGCCAGTGCCAAAAAATTGAGCGATTTGGTTACCGCTGAAGTTCGCCAACTAGCGATGCCCCATGCAACGTTCTCTTTGAAAATTAATACTTACGCTTCTACTGAAATTAAGAATTATTCAATAAATGGGCTAGACGAAATTCTGATGATTTTCGCGAGCCATTCTGGAGGTGAGTTATTACCAATAGCAAAAGCTGCCAGTGGTGGTGAATTATCTAGATTGATGCTGGCGCTAGAAGTAGTAATCGCAGAGAGCGAGCCTTTGGGAACATATGTATTTGATGAAGTGGATGCGGGGATAGGCGGTAAAGCCGCAATTGAAGTTGGGCGAAGACTTTCAGCGCTTTCTAAAAACGCACAAGTAATTGTGGTGACACATCTCGCCCAAGTAGCGGCTTGGGCCGATAACCATTTAGTTGTAATTAAATCGGAATCGGGCGTTATAACGGAAAGTAGCATCACTAAAGTGGCTGGCGCAGAACGAGAATCAGAGATTGCGCGGATGCTCTCTGGTCAAGAGGAATCCACTATTGCTAAAGAACACGCGAAGGAGCTCTTAACGATAGTTCGCGGCTAACTGAAATCGATGATAAGTTAGCCTTCCATGACCGCCCCTCATGTGACCAAGCATTTATTTGTTACCGGCGGAGTGGCATCTAGTTTAGGCAAAGGTCTTACCGCCGCCAGTCTTGGCCGGTTATTAGTAGATCGCGGATTACGCGTAACAATGCAAAAACTCGATCCGTATATAAATGTTGACCCAGGAACCATGAATCCTTTCCAACACGGCGAAGTTTTTGTAACCAATGATGGCGCGGAAACTGATTTAGATATTGGGCATTACGAGCGGTTCCTCGATACGGATTTACATGGTTCGGCAAATGTCACAACTGGCCAGGTTTATTCGAAGGTAATCGCAAAGGAGCGGCGCGGTGAATATTTAGGCGATACCGTTCAAGTTATCCCACATATAACTAACGAAATTAAAGAACGTATTCTCGCAATGGGTGGGCCAAAAATCGATCTCGTAATTACTGAAGTGGGCGGAACTGTCGGTGATATTGAGTCGCAACCGTTTTTAGAAGCGGCGCGCCAAGTTCGTCAAGAAGTTGGTCGCGAAAATGTTTTCTATTTACATGTTTCGTTGGTTCCATACATAGGTCCTTCTGGAGAGTTGAAAACAAAGCCAACGCAGCACTCAGTTACCGCACTTCGATCTATTGGTATTACTCCAGATGCAATTGTGATTCGTTCGGATCGTCCAATTCCATCTTCAGTAAAAAAGAAAATTTCATTGATGTGCGATGTTGATCTAGAAGCGGTTGTGGCAGCGGTTGATGCGCCTTCAATTTATGACATTCCGAAAGTGTTAAATAGCGAGGGTTTGGATGGTTACGTAGTCCGTAGATTAGGGCTACCGTCTAAGGAAGTTAATTGGAAACTATGGAATACGCTATTAGACCGGGTTCACAATCCGGCAGTAACTGTAAAAGTAGGACTGGTTGGTAAGTACATTGATTTGCCGGATGCTTATCTTTCGGTGACGGAAGCGTTAAGGGCCGGCGGCTTTGCCAACAATGCGAAAGTGGAAATTGTTTGGATCGCCAGTGATGATTGCGAATCACCGACAAATTCGGAAGCGCTACTTAAGAATCTAGACGCAATTTGCGTACCTGGTGGATTTGGCGTG
>JABMMO010000094.1 GCA_013205455.1 Actinomycetota bacterium | reverse complement strand
CCGCTTCTATCTCATCAAAATTAGATCCTAAATTTATTGAGTGCAGTAAATAAAAAGCGGTGTGTATCCCAGTTAACGCCGTCAAAACTTCATCATAATTATTAGCGTTACCAGTTGCTATTTCTACTGCGCTTACCCATGGTTGGCCAGAGACTTTAGATTTCTCACGCACAAATATTCGTACTGACATATCTTCCTGTAAGAGTGCTTTTACCAATCGGCCACCAACATACCCAGATGCTCCGGTCACCAAAATTTTCCGCTGGTCGCTCATGGAATTAACAGTAGACTTTGCGTTATGAATAAGCCAGGCGAAAAGAAGCCACGGATTGTGATTCTTGGCGCAGGTTTTGGTGGACTAACCGCGGCTCGCGGGTTAGCGAATATCGCTGAAGTAACTTTGGTCGATCGCCATAATTTCCAAACATTTCTCCCGTTGTTGTACCAAGTTTCAACAGCCGGACTTGCAGCCGATCATGTTGCTTATCCGGTTCGTGGCGCAATCCGGAATTCTGGCATCAAATTTCGAATGGGCTCGCCAATATCTATTAACCATCGTGACAACTCGGTGAAATTAGATTCAAGTGAAGTGCTCGAATACGACCATCTAGTAATTGCAATGGGATCAGCAACAAATGATTTTGGGATTAAAGGGGTAGCTGAGTTTTCGCTGGGCATGAAGAGCGTCAATGAAGCTTTAACTATCCGTGCGGCAGTGATGCGTCGATTTGAAGATTTATGTAGGTTTGAAGATGATTCCAGGCTTGCTATCGCGGTAGTTGGCGGCGGCCCAACTGGAGTTGAAATGGCCGGCGCGATGGCGGAGTTAAGACGCGGACCGCTAGCTTCTGATTTTAAAAACGCGGCTGACCATATCGATATTTATCTAATTGAAGCTGGCCCAAGATTGCTTCCAACATTCTCGCCATCGCTATCAGAGCGAACCGCGAAAGATTTAGTGAAACTTGGCGTAAAAGTTATTTGTAACGCCTCCGTTAAAGAAATAAACGAAGCAAAAATATTTTTTAGCAATGGTGATTCAATTGAATCAGGGATTACGATTTGGGCGGCTGGCGTCATGGGTGAGCCAACTATTAAAAAACTTTCGCTACCAATTGAAGCAAATCGAGTCGCGGTAGAACCTACGTTGCAAGTGCAGAATTATCCGCATATTTGGGCAATTGGTGATATTTCTGGAGTCAAAAATAAATCTGGAAAGTTCCTCCCAATGGTTGCACCGGTAGCAATGCAACAAGGAAGATTCGTTGCTAAACAAATTGCAGCGCTAATTGCGGGACGTACCCTTAAAAATTTCTCCTACGTTGATAAAGGATCAATGGCAACAATTGGGCGACATAAAGCGGTTGTCGAAGTTAAAGGAATTAAAATTGGTGGCGCAATTGCTTGGTTTATCTGGCTCTGGTTGCACTTGTTTTACTTGCTGGGCGGGCGAAACAAGATTGGAACTATCGCCGATTGGACCTGGAATTATTTAACTTTTGATCGAGGTAACCGCCACATCATGGATTCTTACTAACCATGAGTTATATAGACCTGCGGGGTCATCAAGTATGGAGCGTTATCCACGAAAATAATGGCGAACCAGTTCTCTTGATGCATGGTGGTTTAAGCAGCACTGAAGATTGGGATTTCACAGTCTTGCCTGCCGTTGCAAGCGACCATCACGTTTATTCCTATGATCGAAGCGCTCACGGGCGTACCAAAATTCGGGATGGGTACTTCCATTTTGATTTTCAAACCGATGAAGCGATTGCCTATATTGAAGATGTTATAAAAGAACCAACTCATTTAATTGGTTGGAGTGATGGTGGCATTATTTCGTTGCTCATTGCTTTGAAACGGCCAGATTTAGTGAAATCAATTATCGCAATCGGAACCAACTACAACCATGATTCGGGTTTGTCTTTCAATTTATCTACTGTGCAAGTCCCAGAAGAAGATAAAGCGCTCTTTGCGGAGAGAAGTGGTCAAAATCCAGAGTTACTTGTAGAGATTGTTACTAAAGCTTTCCAAGTATGGGCTACCGAACCAAATATGAGTTTAGAACAATTATCGAAAATTGAAGTTCCAGTACTGATATTAGCTGGCGATGACGAACCCTTTCGAAGTGCGCATACTTTTGAGATGTATGAAGCTTTTCCTAATGGAAGGTTAGCGGTGTTGCCAGGTGCTTCACACTATGT
>JABMMO010000093.1 GCA_013205455.1 Actinomycetota bacterium | reverse complement strand
GGCCTTTGAAGCCCAGGGTCCAGGATCGATACCTGGTGGAGGAGCCACGACCAAGAGGAGATAGTTAGGCTTCGGTTAGACCAGAGTGAGGAGCGCTGTTGAATCGCCTAGATCTTGCAATAGTTCTGGCCGCGGGTGATGGCACCCGAATGAAATCAACAACTGCGAAAGTTTTGCACGAAATCGCAGGACGCTCACTTCTCTCACATGTACTGCACGCAGTTTCAGAATTGCAACCAACTCACACTCGCGTAGTTGTCGGCGCGCAACACGAAGAAGTCACTTCGCACCTAAATGAGATTGCCCCTAAAGCGCACCCAGTCTTGCAAGCAAAACGAAATGGCACTGGCCACGCGGTTCGATTAGCGCTCGAAGTCGGCGCAGTTGAAGGAACTATCTTGGTTACCGCTGGCGATACCCCATTGCTTACTGGATTAACGCTCAGCGAACTTTTTGCCGAACACATTAAAGCTGAAGCGGCTGCGACAGTGTTGACGGCTGAGCTTCCAGATCCATTTGGTTATGGCCGAATTATTCGGGACGAGAACGATGAACTTCTTAAGATTGTTGAAGAGCGCGATGCGAGCGAAGTCGAACGTGACATTGTGGAGATCAATTCTGGGGTTTATCTATTTGATGCAAAAGTGCTCGCTGTAGCGCTCACAAAAATCACGACCGCAAATGTGCAAGGTGAAGAGTATTTAACTGATGTAATCGCAATTATGAAAGCCGATGGCGCGAAGGTAATTCCGATTGTTGTAAATAACTTTACCGAGATACTCGGAATTAATGACCGCTCCCAACTTTCAGAGTGCGCCGCATTTATGCGCGATCGGATTAATCATGCACTTATGGTGAGCGGAGTTTCAATTCTTGATCCGGCTACAACTTGGGTGGATTTCACCGCTGAAATCGCGCCAAATGTAACGCTACTGCCGGGCACTTCTATTTCTGGGCATACCGTTATTGAATCTGGCGCAGTGATTGGACCTCGGAGCACGCTGGCAAATTGTCGCGTTGGCGCTGGCGCAAAAGTTGTGGAGTCACATTGTGCTGGCAGTGCAATTGGTGCAAACGCAAACATTGGCCCGTTTTCATATTTACGCGATGGCAATGACATTTCGGCCGATGCAAAAGTTGGCGCATTCGTTGAGATGAAAAATTCTTCACTTGGCCGAGGTTCGAAAGTCCCGCACCTTTCTTATGTGGGCGATGCTTCAATCGGAACTGGCACAAATATTGGGGCTGCAACTATTTTCGTTAATTACGATGGCGTTGCAAAGCATCACACTGAAGTTGGTGATCATGTCCGAATTGGCAGCGACACAATGTTGGTTGCACCAGTCACGATTGGCGATGGCGCATATACCGCAGCTGGATCTGTTATCACCGAGGATGTGCCTGCTGGCGCAATCGGTGTAGGTCGCGCGAAGCAACGAAATGTTCTGGATTGGGTATTACGAAAACGCCCAGGTACTAAATCCGCAGAAGCCGCTAAGAATGTGAAAGGGTCTGCCTCATGAGCGAGATTCGGTTAAGTTCTGAAAAACGGCTCCGATTATTTTCTGGTCGTGGTTATCCAGAACTCGCCGATAGCGTCGCCGCTGAATTAGGAATTCCGTTAACGCCAACATCTGCATATGATTTCGCAAACGGTGAGATCTTTGTGCGATTCGAAGAGAGCGTTCGTGGTTGCGATGCTTTTGTAATTCAAAGCCATACAGCGCCGGTTAATAAGCAGATCATGGAACAACTAATCATGGTAGATGCGCTAAAGCGTGCTTCCGCAAAACGAATTACCGTAGTTGCACCTTTTTATGGCTATGCGCGCCAAGATAAAAAACATCGCGGTCGCGAACCAATATCTGCAAGATTGATGGCCGATTTATTTAAAACAGCAGGTGCTGATCGATTAATGGTTGTAGATCTACATACTTCGCAAATTCAAGGTTTCTTCGATGGACCAGTTGATCATCTTTTTGCACTCCCGCTTCTTGCAAATTATGTTGGCAGCAAAGTTGATCGCACCCGGCTAACCATTGTTTCGCCAGACTCCGGACGGGTACGGGTAGCAGAACGTTGGAGCGATCTGCTTGGCGGCTGCCCAATTGCATTTATTCATAAGACTCGCGATCCGCGAATTCCTAAT
>JABMMO010000092.1 GCA_013205455.1 Actinomycetota bacterium | reverse complement strand
CGATATAAATCTAGCTTGGCCAACCGCTCAAATTGCGGTCATGGGCGCGCAAGGCGCAGTAAATATTCTTTACCGGAAAGAATTAAGTGACGCTAAAGACCCAGAAAAACTTCGGAAAGAATTAATAACTAATTACGAAGACACTTTAGCTAATCCTTACTTAGCCGCAGAGCGTGGCTTTATCGATGCTGTAATCGAACCAAGCCAAACTAGAAGCTACATCACTAAAGCGCTACGCACGCTCCGAAACAAACGCGACATTTTGCCAGCTAGAAAGCATGGCAATATTCCGCTTTAGGAATAATTCTAAAATGAACTTCACCGTAACTAAAGGCACCCCAAATCCTGACGAAATCATAGCAATCACAAATATTTTGAAAGCGCGCATTAAAAAACCATTAGTGAGCCGAAGTGCTTGGGGAAAGCCACAACTTCGTAGTGAGCTCGTTAAAAATCGTAGATACAACGATGGTAGATAGCAATGAAAATTATCCTGGCATCGGCTTCGCCATCACGACGGCGCTTATTAAATTCGGTAGGTATTGACCCAGAGATAATTGTGAGCGGTGTTGATGAAGAATTGCCTGAATATCAAGGTTTAACTCCAGTTGAATTAGTACTAGCGCTAGCCATCGTTAAGGCTCACACTGTTAAAGCAATGATAAATGAAGCGGCGATTGTGATTGGTTGTGACTCAACTTTTGAATTCAACGGCAGATCTTTAGGAAAACCAGAAACGCCAGCTAATGCGATCGCTAGATGTAAAGAATTACGTGGCAATTCAGGGATTTTGCATACAGGTCACTGCTTTATCGATACCGCAAAAGGAATGGAAATATCAGATATCACCTCTACTAAAGTTTTCTTCGCCGATATGACAGATCGAGAAATAGAAGATTATGTTGCTACTGGCGAACCGCTACAAGTTGCTGGTGGATTTACGCTAGATGGTTTGAGCGCACCATTTATTGATCGGATTGAGGGCGAAACCAGCAATGTAATCGGACTTTCATTGCCGCTACTTCGTAAAACTATAAATCACCTAGGTTATGACTGGTTTGCAATTGCAAATTCAAAACCACTCAGATCGGAAGTGACAATCTGATGAAATCAGTATTGATTGCTAACCGCGGCGAAATTGCGGTACGAGTCGCACGGGCTTGTAAAGACCATGGTTTAAAAAGTATTGCGGTTTACTCAGATGAAGATCGAAACGCACTTCATGTGCAATCTGCTGACGAAGCTTTTGCATTAAATGGTATAACTAGTGCGCAAACTTATTTAAATATCCCGAAAATTATTGCTGTCGCAAAAAAATCTGGTGCTGATGCAGTTCATCCGGGCTATGGATTTCTATCTGAGAACGCAGATTTTGCAGAAGCAGTGATCGCTGCGGGGTTGGTTTGGATTGGACCACCGCCAGTCGCGATTAGAGCGTTGGGCGATAAAGTTTCGGCTCGAAAAATTGCGGCAAAAGTTGGAGCACCACAAGTCGCTGGCACTTCCGACCCAGTCGATTCTGCAGATGAAGTTATTGCATTTGCAAAAGAACATGGTCTGCCAGTTGCGATAAAAGCTGCCCATGGTGGCGGTGGTCGCGGCTTAAAAGTTGCGCGATCGCTCGCGGAAATTCCAGAGCTCTATGCATCGGCAGTTCGAGAAGCGATTAGCGGTTTTGGTCGCGGTGAATGTTTTGTGGAGCGTTACCTAGATAAACCGCGCCATGTTGAGACCCAAGTGCTCGTTGATCAACACGGAAATGCCATGGTTGTCAGCACTAGAGATTGCTCGCTGCAACGTCGTCATCAAAAGTTAGTCGAAGAAGCCCCAGCACCGTTTTTAAGTGAAGCGCAGAACGCTGAGCTTTACCGTTCTAGCAAAGCCATCATGAAAGCTGCTGGCTACGTCGGAGCCGGTACTTGTGAATTTCTAGTCGGAATTGATGGCACCATCTCCTTTCTGGAAGTTAATACCCGACTACAAGTCGAACACCCAGTTAGTGAAGAAGTTGCGGGCGTAGATTTGGTACGAGAACAATTCCGAATTGCAATGGGCGAAAAAATAAAGAATGAAGACCCAATTATCCGTGGTCACTCAATCGAATTTAGAATTAATGGCGAAGATCCTGGGCGTTCATTTTTGCCAGCTCCCGGCACAATAACTAAATGGCAAGTACCTAGCGGACCTGGCGTACGCGTTGATGCCGGTTTTACTGCGGGCGATGTTATCGGTGGAAATTTTGATTCACTTTTAGCTAAATTAATTATCACTGGCGCTACTAGAAATGAAGCAATCGCACGCGCTAAACGAGCGTTAGCTGAATTTCAAATTGAAGGTTTAGCGACTGCGCTCCCGTTTCATCGCGCAATTGTTATCGATCCAGCATTTGCTAATGAATTTAAAGTTTATACAAGTTACATTGAGAGTGAGTTTGTTAACGAAATCCCAGAGTTTCAAGGTGGTACTTCTGGAATTTCTAGCGTACCCCGACCAGAAACTTTCATTACCGAAGTTAATGGCCATAGATTTGAAGTTGCACTTCATGCAAACGAAACCACACATAAGCGCCATCGCGCTAAAAGTGGCGTAACTGGGATTGTTACTGGTGATGCTCTCACTAGTCCAATGCAAGGAACCGTTGTAAAAATTGCAGTTTCAGAAGGCGACCAGGTCAAAGTTGGAGATTTAATTTTTGTATTGGAAGCTATGAAAATGGAGCAACCACTTACTGCGCACAAAGCCGGTAAAATTGCCGATATATCAGCCAATATTGGCGAAACCATCACAAGTGGTAGCAAGCTCTGCAACATATTAGATAGTTAAATGCTCCGATAACGCTTTATGTGGAAATGGTTGGCTTAGGGCCAGCGCCAACATTTCCATAACGGTGGTTTGTGATTGCCACACTCTGCTCCCTGAGCCAGCGTGGCATTTCCACGGAACCTTCGTTTGTAATCGGTCGTGGATCTACCGAAATACCCAGCGCTAAGAGCTCTGTAATTGGTGGGGTGGCATTTGAAAGCCAGCGCACTTTGCCAATTGATAATAATCCTCTTTTAATTTGCGAAAGTAGATCCGAAATGGAATCCGTTTTACTGATTCGAATTGATAAATCAAATCTTTTTGAGATCCAATCGATAGCGGCTAACACTTCATTAGAAACTTGATCATCAATTAGAACTAAGATTTCCGAATTAAATTTGCAATACCTTTGATAGTTTAGTTCTACATTTAAACCAGCGCGATCAATCGCATGTTTTCCAGCGCTCTCCCACCATTGATTTGCGCTCTCTTTTAACGAGGCTGTATCTGTAAGCGATGCCCACTTCCGGAGTTGAGATAAGTAATTCGGGCCGCCAGCTTTCGCAGTTGCACCGACGCTGCTCCGTTTCCACCCGCCGAATGGTTGGCGATTTACAATCGCGCCCGTAATACTTCGATTTACATATAGATTTCCGGCTTCGATTCCAGTAATCCATTCTGAACACTCAGAAGAATCAAGGCTATGAATTCCAGAAGTTAGGCCAAAGTCCACGTCGTTTTGCCATTTAAGTGCCGTCGCAAAATTTGGTGCTTCCATTATTCCTAGCACTGGACCAAACCATTCATTTTTATGGCTCCAAGAATCTGCTTTAATTCCCAATTTCACACCTGGTGACCAAGTAAAGCCCGCGCTATCTATTTGTCTTGGTTCTACCAACCAAGTTTCGCCAGCTTCTAAAGTTGTTAGCGCACGCAATAGCGCCGATTCTGGGGCTCTAATTACTGGACCCACCGTGGTTCCATACTTAACTCCAGATCCAACGCTAAGACTGACAACCGCATCTTTTAATTGTTTCAAGAATGCTGGATTTTTTAAAATGGTTGAATCCACAATTCCTAAACTTGCAGCGCTACATTTTTGGCCAGCATGCCCAAAAGCTGATTGCACTAAATCTTTTACCGCACTGTCTATATCTGCACTAGCCGAAATTAACAAGGAGTTTTTGCCACTTGTTTCTGCCATCAAATTCAAATCAGGTTTCCAAGATAAGAATAGTTCAGCAGTTGCAAGCGCTCCGGTAAGAATTAAGCCAGCGATACCAGGATGAGAAATTAAGTATTTACCAACTGCATCATCTCGGGAAGGTAAGAATTGCAATACGTTTTTAGGAATACCGCCGGCCCAAAGTTGTTGCACAATCTCCCAAGCAGTTGCAACGGTTTCTGGAGCTGGCTTTAAAATCACGGTATTTCCAGCAGCAAGCGCAGCGCAAACGCCACCCATTGGAATCGCATATGGAAAATTCCACGGTGGCACAATTAAAACTACGCCAAGCGGTGTGGATCCCTCGCTCATTTTTATAGCGGAATCGGCGTAATATCTAGCAAAGTCGATCGCTTCACTTACTTCTGGATCTGCTTCGCTAACGGTTTTGCCAGCATCGCGCGCCATAATTGCAATAGTTTTTGCCCGGCCAGATTCCATCAAAGTAGCAGCAGCTTGCAGCAGCTTGGCTCGACCCACAGCGCCGATTGATTCCCAACTT
>JABMMO010000091.1 GCA_013205455.1 Actinomycetota bacterium | reverse complement strand
GCTTTAGGAGTCAGTGTTGGTCGAGCCATAGCTAGAAAAATAAAAAATATCCCTGGAAACATCTGGGTCTTTTTGAGTGATGGCGAGTTGCAAGAAGGTGTCACTTGGGAATCATTACAACTTGCCAGTTCTCAAAGCTTAAAAAATATAAATATCATCGTTGATGTAAATGGCATGCAAGTAGATGGTCAAATGGCGCAACTTATGCCGATTGAACCGATCGTAGACAAATTCGAAGCTTTCGGATGGAATGCAATTGAAATAGATGGAAATAATCTAGAAGCAATTAGAATTGCATGTTTAGAGGCTAAAAACTCAAATTTGCCAACAGCAATTATTTGCAGAACAAAACCGTGGTTAGGATTTTCATTTCTAAAAAACCGCTGGGACAATAACAAATTACATTTTATTCGCTTAACAGATGATGAACGCCAAGACTTGATTTCAGAAATAAAATCCTTATGAATGAAATAATTGTTAAACCATTTGCGTCCGCATTAGTAAAGCACGGAATGGCACATGAAAATGTCGTGGTAGTTACCAATGATCTAACTGCTAGTTGTGAAGCAGATGAATTTGCAAGCATATTTCCGGATAGATTTATTTCCGCAGGAATGGCTGAACAAGGTCTAGTTTTGGCTCTATCTGGCCTAGCTAGAGAGGGCCTTATTCCAATCTTTCCAAGCTTTGCGGTTTTCACTACCAGGCGCCCATACGAACAGATAGCACTAACAATTGCTTACCCGAATCTACCGGTGCGTTTATTTGGTTTTCTGCCTGGGTTAACCACTCCAGGCGGTGTTTCACATCAAGCCACTGATGACATTGGTTTAATGAAACAGCTACCAAACATGACTGTTATTGAAGCAGCTGATGCCACTGATATGGAGACAGTTATTGATGGAGTATTTGACATGCCTGGTCCGGTATACATCAGAAGTCTTAGGGGAATGGTGCCAAGGTTATTCAAAGAACCATTTGAAGTGGGAAAGTCTAGAGAAATTTTTGCCGGAGATAGAGTGCTAGTACTAGTTACTGGCTCCCTAACTGCAATGGCGATTGAAACAGTTGAAAGCCTGCGTGCGGAATTTAATGACCTTGGATTAATTTGTATAAATACTTTAAAGCCTTTTGGAGACCAGGCACTTTTCGCAGCTATCGCAAAAGCAAAAGTTGTAATCACTCTAGAAAATCATTTAGTCGAAAGCGGGTTGGCGAGTGCGACTGCGATGCGACTTGCTAAGTTTCCGGGGCCAACTCTAATTACAATTGGGATTCAAGACACCTTTACTCATGGTGGTAGTTTTGAGTATCTCCTTAAATATTACGCAATCGATGCTAATCGCCTTAAAAAAGAAATTTTTTATGCATACGGAAAATCTTTAGCTCCAAAAGATGATAACTTGGATCTTTTGGCTAAGAGAAGTGAACTAAATGCAAACGTTGCAGAAGGTCTCTAAACCATAATGTTAAAAATAAACCTACTAAATAAGGGAATAAGATGAATAATAAATTCAAAAAGATTTTTAGTACAGACAAACCAATTATTGGCATGGTGCACTTGCCTGCTTCACCTGGACAGCCACAAGCGCAACATAGGGTTGACTTAATTCAATTTATTCAATCAGTAAAGCAAGATGTGCTTGCCCTGCAATCAGGTGGAGTTGACGGATTACTCTTCTGCAATGAAAGTGACCTTCCGTACACCACAAAACTAAGTTCGGAAGTATCTGCTTGGGCGGGTTTTTTAATTGGTTCACTTTATGACTCAATCAAGATGCCATTTGGCGTTAACTTACTTTGGGATCCAATTGCCTCAATTGAAACCGCTGCTGCAACAGGCGCGAACTTTGTAAGGGAGGTGATGTGTGGATCGTTCGCAACGGACATGGGCCTTTTATCTCCAGACCCTGCTCTTGTTACGCAAACACGTACTCGACTAAAGGCGGAACACATTGCCTTATTCACAAATATAGTTCCAGAATTTGCAACGGCGTTGGCAGGTCGTTCGGTAGCTCAACTCGCAACAGCTGCGGAATATTTTGGTTTTGATGCAATTTTAATTTCGGGACCAGTTGCTGGGGTGGCTTTTGACGCAGAGCATTTAAAGGAAGCACAAAAAGTTGTAAAAAACACTCCAATTCTCGCTAATACTGGAGTTAAGATTGAAAACCTAGCTGAAACTCTTGCAATTTCTAATGGAGCAATCGTGGGAAGTAGTCTAAAAATAGACGGAAAAACTTTTAACCCCGTGGATCCGCTGCGTGTAAAAGAATTTATTCTGGAAGCAAACCGTATTCGTAATTTGTAATTAAATTACTTTCCGCGAGCAGGTTCAAAATTTGCTGGAAAAATTTGAGCCACATTCGTAACTAACTTTGCTAATTCTTCTAGATCAGAAATCTGCGATGTTTCGATTCCAGTATGTGTATAACGAGTTGGCCAGGCTAAATCTATGCATGCCACACCGTTTCCTACTAGCTGGACGTATGAAGCATCGGTAAGAGCACCCACGCTTGCATGCCGTTGCAAAGATATTCCTAAACTATTTGCAGCACTTACAACTAAAGAAACCATTTTTGGATGCGGTATTAGACCATTTAAAGTGCCTCTGCCATGAAATGAGTACATTCCCATCACTGGACCTGCCCCTAAGGTCAAAGAATTTTTACCATTCATATCTGGAGTATCGCAAGCAACTGCAAGATCTATACTAATTGCCGCGGTCGGCAACAATTGTTGAGCAGCGACCATTGCACCGCGTAAATTAAATTCTTCTTGCACACTTCCTACTATATAAACATCTACATTGGGCCTCGACTTGAAAAGAGCTTTGGCAACTTCCACTATTACCGCGCAGCCTCCACGATCATCCATACTGGTTGCAGCTACTCTTTTGTTAGCTAATTTTCTAAAAGCCGGTTCATACATAACCGGAGCACCGATATTTACACCCATTTTCAAAACTTCGCTCTGGTTCTTAGCTCCGATATCTATATAAATATTACCTACTGGTTGCACAACATATTTTTTATCATCAGGGGTAAAGTGATGTGGAAATGTCCCAATTACGCCATTAACTATTTCTTTATTTTCCGTTTGAATAACAACAGCTTTTCCAGCGAGAATACGTTCCGGTACTCCGCCAACTCGTTCCACTGTCAAAAAACCAGCAGCGTTAATGCTCTTAACAACCATCCCAATTTGATCCATATGAGCAAAAATCATCAAACTATTTTTTGTTGGCTTCTTAGATTTTATAGTGGCAATTACGTTTCCGAGAGTATCTGTTCTCAATTCATCAGAAAATTCTTTTAAATCTTTAAGGAGCGCTTGCATGATTGGTTCTTCAAAACCAGAGAGTGCTGGAATTAAACAATATTTTTCTAGACGCTCATCAATTTTCATGATTCCTTTCTGATTTATTAGAAACTTGAATGTCCATATTTTATAACAGTCTTTAAGAAATTTCTAGTAGTTCGCTAAATCTCTCCATAACATGATTCATATTTTGATTCTTGCGCGGCTCTGCACTCTGTTGAAGCTTTGGCATCCACTCTGGGACCAAATCACGTAAACTTAAATTCAAGACGGCTGCGGCTGCTTGAACGGCTGCACCAGATCCGGCGGCATCTTCAAATGGAGCGGTATATATCGGCATATCCAGCGCATCAGCTAAAAATTGTAAATACGCATTAGATTTGGATCCTCCTCCAGTAACTATTATTCGATTAGTTTGAATTCCGAAACTTTTTAACTTATTTACTCCATTTAAAATCCCAAAAATTACACCTTCGAAGGCGGCACGGGCTAAATCATTTCGAGTTATCTGATTATCAATATTTGTTAGAAGTGCCCGTGAATTGGGTCTATTTGGCGTTCGTTCACCATCTATCCAGGGGCGCATCACTGGTCTATCAGATTTTGAGCTACCTTCTAAAGCCATTGAGCTTAAATCGGTAACGGACACACCAAGCAAAGCTGCAGTTAAGTCCGTGACCTTGGTGGCATTTAATGTGCATATTAATGGTAAAAATCCAGAAACAGTATGTGCCATGCAAGAAATGATGCCGGATTCATCTACGACTGATTTAAGACTTGGAGAGAAAGCAGTGCCAGATGTACCTAATGAAATCATCAAGTCACCAGGATTTATAACACCATAAGCAAGTGCGCTCGCTTGATTATCATTACTTCCCGATCCAATAATTACATCTTCGTTTAACTCTAATTCCTTTGCAATTTTTTGGGTAATTCTTCCTGCTATTTCATCTGGTTTTAAAACTTTAGGCAAAAAAGAAGCCCAATTCTCTTTTTTATCAATACGGTTCAATCCATCTAAATCCCAAGCATCAGTATTTATATCAAAATAACCTGTACCAGTTGCATCACTTCGATCAGTAGTAGCTATATTTGTGAATTTATAATTAAAATAATCATGAGGCAGCATAACTTTAGCTATTTTATTAAAATTTTCAAGCTCGTTCTCACGAAGCCAAGCAAGTTTTGTAATCGTAAATGCCGCTAAAGGCACACTGCCATATTTCTTTACTAATTTTTCTACTCCAATTGAATTTATTAATTCTTCAGATTGTTTTGTTGAGGTGGTGTCATTCCAAAGTTTTGCTGGCCGAATGATTTGGTTTTCCGAGTCCAAAACCACAAGTCCATGGCCTTGTCCAGCAACTGACATAGCCGTAACTCGTGACCTATCTATGTCTTTCAAATTCTCTTTAAATGCACTCCACCATGATTCGGGATGCTGCTCACTGTTAGGTGGATGAGTTACTGGATGAGGTGATTTAGAAACACTAATAGTCTCTCCGGTATCCAGGTTTCGCTCGACAACGGTTGATGACTGAGTTGAACAATCGATTCCTAATACTGTTTTCATTTATTCTTTTCCCATTTGGCAGATTCAGTTAAGCCAGCTTCACCTACTGCGCCCGCTGGATGCGACTTCAAAATTTGATCCCATCCATACCCGCTATGACTCATTAGAAGTAGTGATAAACAATCTCCCCACAAACTAATTGCTAGCGTAGATGTCATTGCGATCATGCTTGCTGGATCGGCAGGATGTGCAACCTCCGGAAGTGAAACCACAACATCAGCAAGCTTTGCCAATGGAGAGTTTGAAGATTCAGTGAGCACAATTATCGAAGCACCATAATCTTTAGCCAATTGCGTAAATTTGATTAACTCAGCACTTTTTCCACCCTTACTCAATGCGATTAGCACATCGTTCTTTTCGATTGCTGCAACAGATCCATGTAAACCATCTGCTGGGTGTAAATAGATTGCAGGGGTGCCTGTAACCGAAAGTAGGTGCGCCATTCTGCGCGCTGTAGTGCCAGAAGTGCCAATTCCAGATACAAAAACTTTTCCGTTCTTAGTTTCTATTATCTTCGCCACGTCAAGGACGCTTTGGAAATCATGCTTCTCAATTTCGCTCAATGCCTTTAAAGCGGATTGCAGATGAGCGATCACTAATGTTTTGTCTTCTAACATCCCCATTGAAAATTAACCTTTCTGTCGTTCTTGCTCATTCTATATTCCTAATTTTGCTCGTAAAATGCCTTCAAATTCAGCAATTTTTCGATTATTTTTGAAACCTTCTAGCGCTATTATTTTTGAGTTTATGGTAGCGAGCACATCTAGCGCAGTCAATAAATAATTCCACTCCTGATCCGCACCAGGAGTGATCCAATTAGGAGCGGCTAAAACCGTTATTGGCTTTGCAAGATCTTTAAAACATGATGAATAGATCAAACTTGAAACATAATGCATCCAATTACCTCGGTCAACCGAGTCGGAAAGGCAAATAAGATTTTTTGTCTTCTTTACTGATTCGATTAATAAATCAGGATCAAAAGGCACCATACTCCGGGCATCAATAATCTCAGCTTCAATATTCCAATTTTCTAACAATAAATTTCTAACTTCTAAAGCCCTGATTAAAGTAGCGCCAACAGTGAAAATTGTAAGATGCTTGCCTTCTTTAACTCTAAAGGATTTTCCAATTTCAATGCGATAATCATTTTTTGGAACTCCTTTGCTCTGTAAAGTTTCGACTGCATCATATAATCGCTGATTCTCGAAAAAGATTACTGGATCATTTCCTGCTAACGCAGTTGACATTAAGCCTTTGGCATCAAAAGCAGTTGCGGGATAAACAATTTTTAATCCAGGTATATTGGTAAGAAGAGAGGACCAGTCCTGTGAGTGTTGCGCTCCATATTTACTCCCTACCGAAACCCGAACAACTAATGGAATTTGCAATAAACCACCAGACATAGCCTGCCACTTGGACATCTGATTAAATATTTCATCGCCGGCACGGCCAATGAAGTCCGCATACATAAGTTCAACAAGGGCGCGGCCTCCAGCCATTGCATACCCGACTCCTGCTCCTACAATTGCAGCTTCGGCAATTGCCGTATTGAATAATCTATGTCGCGGTAAAATCTCGGTCAAACCTTTATAAACACCGAAAGCGCCATCCCAATCGCGATTTTCCTCGCCAAACAAAACCAATTTTGGATCATGTTTGATGTGAAAAAAAATCGCTTCAAAAATTGCATCTCGAAATGTAATTGCTTTTGCGCCAGAGAGTGGCTTATCAGATGTAAGTGCGCTTCTCTCTTTCTTTTCTAACGCTTGTATCCGCGACATATCTTTTTCAGGAATTAATAAATCCTTAGCATCTTCCGTTCTAGTGTCTCGCTCAGTATTGTTAAACATAAAATTACCGATTAGATCAGGATGAGATTGTAAATCCAATCGCGGCGAAATCGTATCATCGTAAGCTAACTTGAAGGCAGATC